>NZ_DCLI01000102.1:0-10083 GCF_002320975.1 Clostridium sp. UBA1652 | reverse complement strand
TAAGTTTTAAGTTTCAGGTTATCTCCTCCTCTATTTGTTATTTAGGCATGTTTTTAGTGTCCTCTTAGGTGCATTTATTATACATAGTGAAACTTTAGTATTTATATATGTGCTATTTTAAAATTCTTTTAAAAGTAATTTCTCTAATTTATACATGTCTTTAACTACATGCAAATTAGAATTTCTTTATACATTTTATATAAGCTCTAGAAAGTGTATTTCTATTTAAAACTATTGATTTTATTCCAAGGTTTAAAGCCACCTCACAGTTTTTTTGGTTATCATCTACAAAAAGGACTTCATCTGAGGCTAGATTTAATGATTTAATTGCAGCTTTATACATTTTTTCATTTGGTTTGGTCACACCAATTTCAGAAGAAATAATAATTGCGTCAAAATAATCATAAAAGCCAGCTTTTTTATAAACATTCCTTAAAGATGGCCAAGCATCTGATACTAAGCATAACTTGTAATTTTGATTTAATCTTGGCAGAACTTCAAATACATCTTTAAAGAATATATATTTATCATAATTTAAAACGAAATCATCTGTTAAAGGTTTTAACATTTCATCGTCAATTTTAAGTTCTGGTAATTCATTTTTTATAATTATAAAAAATTCTAGGAAATGCTTCCATTCTTCCTCAATTGTTTGCATTAACGATATATTATTTATATATGACCAAGCTTTACGAAAAGCTTCATCTCTTTTATCTTTGGAAATGTTATTAAATTTATCTTTATTAACTATTTTAAAGAAATTTGGAGAATAACTCCAATCTCCAGTTGCAGCAAAATTTAAGACTCTACCAGAATCTATCAATAACCCTTTAATATTACCCATATTTCCCCAATCTAATTTATTTTATCTAGTCAATTAATAGTTTTGCTACTAATTCCCCATCCTCTATATCTCCAGTTTCTATAAAACCCATTGATGAATAAAGCTTTTTAGCCTTAATATTTTCAGGTTCATAAGAAAGGTAAATTTCAGATGCATGCCCATAAGGGAAGGTTTTAACTAACTCAATAGCTTTATTCATTGAAGCTTTTCCATAACCTTTACCTTGATGAACTTTATCGATCATAAATCTCCATACCCAATAAGCATTTTCATTGTGGATTTCGTTAGCTTCAGTATAAGACAACATTATAAAACCAATCATAACATCATCTCTATAAATAGCATAAGGCATAGGAATTCCATCTCCATTACTTAAAGCAACGTAAGCTTGTGCAAGACTTATTAAATTACTAGCAACAAAGTTTTTTTGATTCTCTTTAGTTTCTAATTTATTACATTCATCAAAATTATCAAAAGTAATCTTTTTTAAATTAATCATAATTTCCCCCCATAATATCTATTTAGTTTACTTCTCAGGCCTAATAAATTTAGCTTTACCATAGCACCCAAGAATAAAGGAATATAAAAATTTAAGAAGTTAAGAATATACACCTTAGTCCTGTAGAAGCGTTCCTCAGCTTCATCAAATTCCATTTAGCCTTTGCAAAGATTATAGTTTTTCAATTAAAGTATCCCAGGTAAGTTCAAGAACACCAGTCATGTTTGTAGGCTCATTTGAAATATAAGTTACCACTGCATCTTTATCAGGTAATATTACAACATATTGCCCATAAGATCCATCCATTCTATATGAACCTTTATATGAATTCATCCATAACTGATAACCGTATCCTTGATGATGATCTTTAGTTGCAAAGTGCGGATTAAAATCACGTGTTTCAATCTGGACAGTTGTTGCTTTTTCTATATAATTTCTAGGAATAAGTTCATTATCATTCCAAATACCTTTATTAAGAATTAGCTGACCAAATCTAGATAGCTGCTCTGCTGTTAAATGTAATCCAGAAAATCCTTGAGGGATTCCTAAAGGGCATCTATCCCATCTAGGTTTTGGTATATTTAAATATTGAAATATTTTTTTATCAAGATAATCATCTAAACTAATTCCTGTAGTAAGTCCTATTATTCTTGAAAGTATGTATGTAGCACCGTTGTTATAGGTAAAATGTGATCCAGGTTTAAATATTACTGGCTCATCAAAAAATAATTTGGTGATATCCCAAACCTTTCCTTCACTCCAATCAGCATTTACTACTGGACACCTATCATGACCAGTTCCCATACATAATAAATCATGTACTTTCATGTTTTTTAGGTTCTCATTAGAGTTTTTAGTCGTGATACCAGGGAAAAAGTCTATAACATTATCAGTTAATTGAAGATAACCTTCTTCAATTGCAATACCTACTGCCATGGAAGTAAAGGTTTTGCTTACTGACCACAAAAGAGTTTCTTTTTCTTCTTCAAAATCATGTTTTGCAATTACTTTTCCACCTTGCCTAACTACAACATTTTTCACTCCAAGATTTTTAACTTTTACATTTACTATTAAATTCTTTAATAAATCATTATTCATAATAAACCTCTATTAAAATTTAGCTTAATATACTTTTTTGTGCTTTTTTAGTTAGTGATTCAAAGATAAGTTTATAAGACATGTCAATCATTTGCTTTATAACATCTTCAGGAACATTCCCATCTAAAAATACAGAATTCCAATGTACTTTATTCATGTAATAGCCTTCAATTATATCATCATAATTTTCTCTAAGCATAGCTCCAAAGGATGGTTCACATTTTAATGTAATCATTGGTCTCCCATCTTTGTAATTAAGAATAGCACCAAATAACTTTCCTGTTATCATATATCTATGCCATTTCCATTCCTCTTTAAAGTCTTTTTCAACACCTTTTTTGGCTAATAAATATTCATCAACCCACTCATAACTCAATTATAATCATCTCCTTTATATCAATAAAGTTATTATACTATATTTACCAATGACTATAAAATCTTTTAGAACTGAAAATAGCATAGTATTCTATAAATAACTATGCTATATCGTGAGATATAATATTATGAAGTTTTGTTTAGTATCATTAAGGTTTTCTTGTAACTAAACTTATATAGTATTATTAAGCCAAGTATAATCAATATTAAATCATATAAAAGAACATTAAATATAGTTGTTTTATCGAAATCTATTAAATTAAATAATTTTATTACGTTAAAGTCTATAAAATTATTTATTGAGGCAATATCAAATAATATTCCTGTAGTTATCATGTAGAATGGAGGGAATACATAAGCTACCATTTTTCTATTTGTTGCTGTAGCAAATCCCATAACAAAAATTGAAAATGCAGATGAAGAAATTCCTATAATAACTAACAATAGCACGATGTAAAGACTCTTAGAGATTTCATAAATATTTTTAAGTGCTACAACATTAATTTCATTTGAGGGAACATTATTAACTCCAAATCTAAATATTAAGTATACAATAATAACTCCATGACAGATAATAAAAATTGAAGATGTTAAAAATATGTTTACCATTACCTTAGTTTTATAATAGGTTTTTATATCAATAATATCTAAAACTTTCTCCAAAAATCCTGATTTTTTATCAGTAATTATTGATGTTGAATATATTAAACCTATTATGGAAGGCGCTATAAACACTATATAAGAAAAGTGTGAAATTTTAATGTAATAATCTACACCGTCTAAACCAGGATAGGAGAATGAAATTTTATTTATTAGAGGTTCTATTAATGAAGCTAATAGTATTAAGCTTATAATAATAGTTTTTAATGAAAATAGGTTTTTCTTAAGTTCAAGTTTAAAATAAGTTTTCATAAGTAATCCTCCAATCAGTATTTATCAGCTACAGCGCCTAAAGATGCTGCTTTAATATAACTTTTACCTTTTAAGTTTTTTAAACTTTCTACATCTCCACTTACAACTACTCCAACAACCTTTAAATCATCTTTAGTAATCTTGTCCTTACCATTACTTAATCTATTAAATAAGCTGTTATAACTATCACTTAGTCTTTCTAATGATCCAATGAAATTTTCCTCAGGATTAACCATAGGTCTACCTTGACCATCTAGTGCTTTTATTCCATAAACTTCTGATTCTTCAAATATAGGTTTCGGTCTAGTCTCTGAGGGTTTATCAGTTAATGTATCAACCCAGTACCAGTTTAAAGTAATTTCCTTAGGTAGCATATTTTTAACTTCATCTAAACTATATTTAATATCAAAAGAAAGTGATAGCTCCATAACCTTATCGCTACCTATATTATCAAGGACTTCTAAATCATTTATATAATTGTCATATTGTATTGATGGATGATAAAATTTCATTATACGTTTTCCAACCTTATTGTAATTAATCATATCCTCAAGTTCTTGTTCTGAACTAGCAATATTACTGTATAAGTTATCACCTGTACTTCCATATACCCCATTAATAAAAGGAATATAGCTATAATCTTCTTTATAGTTTCCATCAGTAATTAATTTCTTCCCTAAAAATCTATAGCGTACATATTCTATATCTCCAGTCATTAATCTATTGTCAATTTGTGTATTACTTAAATAAGCATTTGGTTTAGCGATATTATATAAAGACCATAAATTTTTTTCTTTCTTTTGCGCAATGTCACTTAAAACGTGAGAATTTAAAATTAAAGCAAAAAAACCTAAAATAATAAAGATCATAAAACTTATTATAGTAGTTTTTAATGAGGATAAAAATTTAGCTCTTTTAATTGGGCTTCTAAGTTTAGGTTTCTCTTCTGTTTCGAATAATTCTCTTAGCTTTTCATCATCGCTTTTCATAACTTTCTTCCCTCCAAACTTTCTTGAAATTTTCTCTAGCTCTAAATAGATATGTTTTCACTGTATTTTCTTTTATGTCTAAAAGTTCTGCTATTTCTTTATAAGATAAATCCATATGATATTTAAGAAGCAATAGATTTTTATGTACTTCACTCAAAGAATTTAAAACATTAAGGATATCTTTTTTTCTCTCTATATCCAAAATAAAATCTTCTATTAGATTATTAGTACCTAAACCATCTTTTAAAATTTCTTCATCAATACTTACATGAATATGGCGTTTGTTTTTTCTGCATAAGTCATAATACTTATTAATAGCTACCTTAAAGAGCCATGCTGAAAGCTTATCAGACTGTATTCCATCTATGTACCTTAATGCTTTATAGAAGGTATCTTGAACTATATCATCTGCATTTTCTTTGCTACATCCAAGCTTAATTAAATATCTGTATATAAGATTCATTTTATCTTTAAAGATCTCATCTATTAACTCATAGTTCATCATATCCCCCTTTCATTCCCTCATTTAAAGCTCTTCTTTATTATGACGTTCAAATTATTAATATGTATACAAGTTCCAAGAAAAAATCTACCAAATTTATATAACTTGGTAGATTGTGGGTGCTATTTACTTTTATAATATTTAAATAAGTTTACTTTCTTCAAAGAAGGGCTCTATGTGAACCATGCAATGTTTTACTGTGTCAATTTCGTTTTCTATTGAGTTTTCAACCAATTCAGCTATATCGTGGCCTTCTCTTACAGAAAGTTCTTCATTTACATACACTTCTATATCTACATAGATTTTATTACCAAATATTCTAGTTTTCAGATTTTTAATCTCTTTTACTCTGCTAATAGAAAGGACGTTATTCTTTATTTTATTTATTACTTCATCATCAGCTGCGGAATCTATAAGTTCTTTCACTGCTCGTTTATATAGATCAATTCCAACTTTAATAATCAACAAACTAACTATTATTCCAGCTAAAGGATCTAAAAAAGTATATCCAAATCGGGCACCTAAAATGCCTATAAAGGTTCCAATAGATGAAAAAGCATCAGATCTATGATGCCAAGCATCTCCTTCCATTGATATACTTCTTATTTTCCTTGCTGTTATTATGGTATACCAATACATCCCCTCTTTAACAACTATAGATAATAATGCAGCAAATAAAGCGACTCTTCCTGGAATAACTAAATTACCATTATAAAGATTTAAAGCACTTTTATATCCTATAACTAATCCTACTAAAATAAGTGCTTCGCTTATAAGTTTTGCACTGATTGATTCTAATCGTTCATGACCATAGGGGTGCTCTCTATCAGCTTTTTTAGATGATATTTTAAGTCCGACTATAACAATTACAGTTGTAAAAACATCTGAGGCTGAATGGACTGAATCCGCAATCATTGCAGAACTTCTTCCAATAATACCTGCAATTAGCTTTAAGATTGATAAAACTATATTTATTATCATAGTAATTACTGAAACTTTTGTACCTAATTTATAATCTTCCATTTATTTCACTCCCAATTGATAACTGTTTATGCTTCATTATATGTTTAATTTCAGCAATTTCTACAAGTTTTTAACTGGGTTTAAATGTCAATTGATAATAAAAGTCCTTATATATTAGACTATATTGTATAAACTTCCGCCTTCTTTAAACAAGGGTTCAATATTTTTTTCAACTATTGAATCTGGGATTAATGAAGGTGCATGATGAGGCTTTTTTCTGATATCTATAATCATATTATCGCATCCCCAATGTTTATTTTCATAAAAGCTATTTACACCATAAATATCATGTGAAGGGTTACTTCTAGTAAAAGTTGCCCAGAAAAAGTTTGATAAAGAATCGCTTATAAAGCCACTATCATCACAAAGAATAATAATCGGACATGAATCCATATTACCTTTTAACATAATGCTATTAGCAAATTCATTTAATACATCCTTCTCCTTCTGATAATCAGAAAAGTTAGGACCCTCTATTGCTATTATTCCAGGCATAACTAAACGTGGATTTTTAAAATCACCTAAATCATTTAGTTGATAGGGAACATCAGTGCATAACTCTCTTTTTTTATCTCCATAAGCTGCGATTACAACCTTACTTCCTGTATTTAAACCAGTTCCAGAATAATCTAATGTATCTATGGTAGTATTGGTTTGAAAATGAATGTCACGGTGTAAATCTAATCTTTCTAGCATATATGTTAAAAACTCAACTTTTTTATGTGTATCTAAAGGTATATCATCTTCAGCAGTAATAAATAGATATTTAGCTAAACTTAATTGACCAGTTCCTAAAATCCTATTAGCTAAAGTAAGTATTTCAGCTGGCTGTTTGACTTTTGCATAAGGAGTATACCGTTCACTGCCTATAGCAAATAAAAGTGGATGAACTCCTGCTTCATCAATTGCATGAACTTCTTTTATTCCGGGGATTTCTTGTTTTATAGCTTCTCCAGTAATTTCATGTATAAGCTCACCAAAGGCTGTATCTTCTTGAGGTGGACGTCCAACAACAGTAAAAGGCCATATTCCATTAGGTTTCCCAAAAACTTTATGAACTTTCATAACTGGAAATTCATGAGTAAGACTATAGTAGCCTATATGATCTCCAAAAGGTCCTTCAGGTTTTGTTTCATCAGGATAAATTTCTCCTGTAATTACAAAATCAGCATCAAGATTAATACAGTAGCCATCATTATAACAATAACGAAAATTATGTCCTGATAGCATACCAGCAACAGTCATTTCACTTAGTCCTTCAGGCAGAGGCATAATTGCTGCTAAAGTATGTGCAGGTGGTCCGCCCACAAAAATACTTACCTTTAAAGGAATCCCCATTTTTTTTGCTTTTTGTTGATGAACTCCTATTCCTCTATGTATTTGATAATGCAGACCAACTTCTTCATTTAAAATATAATCGTTGCCAGTAAGTTGGATTCTGTACATACCAAGATTACTATTCATAATACCAGGTTTTTCTGGATCTTCGGAATAAACTTGAGGTAAAGTTATAAATGCTCCTCCATCTTTAGGCCAGTGATGAATAAGTGGAAGGTCAGAAATTTGAATCTCCTGAAACTCAGACATCTTAGAACTTAAACTTTTTAGTGGAAGAGCTTTAGCAGCTGCAATTCCACTACTAATATGTTTAAATGGATTTTTTAATATGCTCATAGGATTATTACGTAGGGCAATTACGTTTTTGGTAGATTCCAATGTATTTTTAAATATTAATTTACTTCTATATAAATTACCAAATAAATTCGACACAGCTTTATATTTTGAACCTTTTACATTTTCAAATAGCAACGCGGGTCCATTAGCTGAGTTTACCTTTAGGTGTATAGCTGCCATTTCAAGGTAAGGGTCCACTTCTTCATGTACTCTTACTAACTGACCCATTTTCTCTAAGTCAAGAATACATTCTTCTAAATTACGATACATCATTTACTCTCCTTATTTCTTTTAACTAAAATTAAATATACATTAATAATACAGTGAAACTAATATCCATGCAATGGAGTTAAGTTTTAAGTATATTTTTTTTACATATACTAACACTAGATTCAAAAGAGGTGATATGATGAAAAAATCTATATATATTTTTTTCTTTGTACTAATTTTATGTATTAATATTAATTCATTAAGCGCTCTGGCTGTAAAAGATACATTTAAAGAAGGTCTCTATAAACTATCAGATTTAAATCCAAAACCTGAAAACAACTATGTAATGGAAAATATATCTGATGAAAATATTTATGTATTAATTTTTAATGAAAAACAGATTGCAGTTCAAGCATTTCAATTAGCTAAAAAGTCTGACTCTTTCAATTTAATACCTATTAAATCTAGCTATAGAATTGTAATTGTTGGAAAGGGTGAAGTGAAAATTTCTTAACATTTTTATGCCTATAAATAGGATATCCCAAAGCAATTAAAAATGCTTTGGGATATCCTTAATTAAAGGTTAGGCTAATAACTTCATCATTTCTGTAACTGATTTTTTTACTTTGCTAGGTAATCTGTCTAAGGCTTTTTCTCTATCTCTTTCGTTACTAATTTGAGAAATTCTCATTACTTCTTGCTGTAAACCAGGTATGCCGCTTATTTCATTAGCCAATCTGCTGAATTTTTCTGCAAATGCAGGATCTTGCATCTTTTTCTGAAGTTTCATAATTAGCTCCATGCCGTTCATTAAATAGCCTCCTTGGCAGTTTTGAACCATACTTTTTAGGTAGGTCTATATAATTTTTATATGTTTTAATACCAAGAAGTGTTCTTTAGAAACTTAATTATCTATAAATATCTGAGAATTCAATTTTTATTTTTTCTACATTATATTGACTCTTAAAATTACTTTTTTGAGTTGCGTCTACACCATTTTGTATGATTCTAGCTGGAAGAGTAATTATAAATTCTGTGCCTTTATCTTTTATGCTTTTTACTTCAATAGTCCCCTCATGCATTTCAACTAATGCCTTAACTATAGATAAACCTATACCACTGCCCTCGTGACTTCTATTTAAAAGAGGATCTACTTGTTTAAATCTTTGGAAAAGTTGAGCTAAATTTTCTTCTGAGATTCCTTTTCCTGTATCTTTTACTGATATTACTACATAATCATCTTTATCAAATAAATTAACCTCTATTGTATCACCTGGTTTAGTAAATTTAGTTGCATTAGATATTAGATTTAAAAAGATTCTTTCTAATTTTTCAGCATCAAAGGCCATTATTTTTTCTTCTACATCAGTGTCAAATATGATAGTTCTTTCCATAGTATGTACATATTCAGCTGTTGATTGAGTTATCTCCTCCACTACCTCTACTATATTTCCATTCTCTAAATCAATTTTAACAAACCCAGAATCTATTTTAGTCATGTCAATTAAATTATTTACGAGCCTCAATAGCCTATAACAATTCTGTTTAACACCACTTGTGTAACTGCTTAATTTTTCAGTATTTAAACTTTCGCCTTTTTTTATAAGTAAAGAAAATAGCTGTGTCGTAGAAAAAATAATATTTAATGGAGTTCTTAATTCGTGGGACATATTTGCTATAAACTCAGTTTTTAACTTATCATATTTTAATGTTTCCTCTAATAATCTTTTATTCTCTGATATCATGTAGTTGAAGCTGTTTGATAATACTCCTATCTCGTCTTTACTATCTATATCACAGCGTATAGATAGATCACCTGAACCTGCAATTTCCATACATGATTTTAATTTACTAATAGGTCTAACTAAAGTATTAGCTACAAAAACTGCTATTATCCCAGCAAAAACTATTACGATACATCCAATAATAATTGTAGTATATATATTCTAATAAAGTT
>NZ_DCLI01000090.1:318-160263 GCF_002320975.1 Clostridium sp. UBA1652 | reverse complement strand
TGAGCCGGTGGTACTTGACTTGGGCAAAAAACCTAATTGGAAAATACTTTTATACAAAAATATAATTGAAGATTTTATATAATATATAAAAATAGTATATATTATATAAAAATGAGAAAGCTACATAGTAGATTATTAAAGATGGAGGATTATAAAATGTTTAAAAGATATGTTGCATCTTTTTTGCTAGTAGCAAGTTTAATATTAAATCCAACAATAGCTAAAGCGGAGGAGGCTAAGGAAAGGATAATACTTATAGATCCTGGTCATGGAGGTATAGATGGTGGAGGTCATGCAAAAGATGGTACTTTAGAAAAAGAGATTAATTTAGCTATAAGCCTTAAATTAAAAAAGGCTCTAGAGGATGAAGGATTTAAAGTGTTTAGTACTAGAGAAGAAGACAAAGGATTATATGATGAGAACTTAAAGGTAAAACAAAAAAAAGTTCAAGATTTAAAAAATAGATGTGAAATGAAAAAAGAAACCAATTGTGATATTTTTATAAGTATACATCAAAACATGTATGTACAGAGTGCAATAAATGGAGCACAAGTTTGGTACGCTTCAAATGAAAAGAGTAAAAGATTAGCAGAATTACTACAAGCTTCGCTAAAAGAAATATTAGAACAAAACAATAATAGAGTAGCTAAAGATTCTAAAGATGATTATAGAATCTTAAGAGATGGATTTGAGGGAGCAAGTGTAATAGTTGAATGTGGATTTTTATCAAATCCGACAGAATCAGAGTTATTAAAAGATGAAAAATATCAGGACAAAATAGTTAGTGCATTAGTTAAAGGAATAAAATCATATTATAAAGAGTAAATAATAATTTCCTGGGAAATTTAAAAGACCTATGTAGAACTAGGTCTTTTTTTAGCTTTCAATATTAGCATTAGCGGTGATTATTTTTATCTTATCAGAACATTTTATCCATATAGTATTACCTCTTAATAGAGAGAGATTAATTTCTTTAGAATTATTTATCATTTTTATATTATTTCCTTCTATATTAAGACGTTGTAGTTTTCCACCAGAAAAAAGTAATCCTTGATTAATACTGTCATTAGATGAGGAAGTAAATTCTATAAGTATATTGGTAAAAGCTAACGGTGTGTTAGAAGTTTTATGAACGTCTTTTACATTTTTAGAAAAATGATAATATTGACCTTGTTGAAAAATAAAACTTGTACTTATAGAATCACTAAAGGGTATAAAAATTGTATCAATATTTTCATTAAATTCATGTGAATCTAAATCAGGAGGATCAATAAAATCAATATAAGGTAAAGTATCTAGAGATATAGTAGAAATATTCTCAATAGATTCCTGAATAGGTATATGTTTATTATAGAATATACCGTCATAACTTAAAGTATTAGATACATCGTTATATGTTTCTATAACAATATCTGCTTTATTAATTCCGTATAGCTCTGTTATATTTGAACTATTATAGCAAACTTTTAATAAATTATACGATGTATTAACATCTTGAATAACTTCACCTGTTATGGGAGAAACATTTATAGAATTAGGTGGTTGAGTAGTTTGATCTTTTACATCTTTTTTTAATAGATTTATATATGAATTATAGCTTACAAAAATTAGGAGAAAACCTATTAATATATAAACAATAAAAGCAAAAAGTTTATCACTATCATTTTTTTTCATACTTAATCCTTTCGAAATATCTTTCTTTAAATTATAATTAACATTATTAAGTAATATTCCATAATATAAATTAAATTTAGATAAAATCTATTTGGGGAGGAAAAAATGAAAGAAATAAATACAAATGAAATAATTAATGGAGTAAAAAAAATATGTATAGAATCTAATTATTATTTAAGTAAAGACATATCAAAAAAACTAAAAAAAAGCAGGGAAGAAGAAACGTTTCCTATAGCAAAACAAATGTTGGATAAAATTATAATTAATTCGGATATAGCGAGTAAAGAAAACATGCCAATGTGTCAGGACACGGGAATGGCAGTAATATTTGTTGAATTAGGTCAAGATATTCATATAGTTGGTGGGGGGTTGAAGGAGGCAATCAATGAAGGAGTCCGCCAAGGCTATAGTGAAGGATATTTAAGAAAATCTGTAGTGAAAGATCCATTAACAAGAGTAAATACTGGGGATAATACTCCAGCTGTTATACATATAGATGTAGTAGAGGGAGAAGAATTAAAGATAACAATAGCACCTAAGGGGTTTGGATCAGAAAATATGAGTAGAATAAAAATGTTAAAACCGTCAGATGGTGTTGAAGGAGTAAAGGAATTTGTGTTAGAAACAGTTAAAATTGCAGGTCCAAATCCATGTCCTCCTATAATTGTAGGTGTAGGAATAGGCGGGACTTTTGAAAAAGCAGCAGAATTATCTAAAAAAGCTCTTTTAAGAAGCATTGAAGAGAGAAATAAGGATACCTATTATAGTGATTTAGAGGATGAATTAATTAGCAAAATAAATAAGCTAGGAATAGGTCCTCAAGGATTTGGGGGTAAAACAACTGCTTTGGGAGTGAATATAGAGACTTATCCTACTCATATAGCAGGACTTCCAGTAGCAGTTAATATAAGTTGTCATGCTACTAGGCATGCAGAGATAATTCTATAGGGAGATAACTGAGATGAATAAGAAAATAGAAACACCATTAACAATAGATAAAGTAAGAGATTTAAATGCAGGAGATATTGTGTTACTATCAGGAGAAATATTTACTGCAAGAGATGCCGCACATAAAAGATTAGTTGAACTTGTTGATAAAAATGAAAAGCTTCCGTTAGAACTACAAGATGCAATAATATACTATGTTGGTCCAACTCCTCCTAAACCTGGAGAAGTAATTGGATCAGCAGGGCCTACTACCAGTTATAGAATGGATTCTTATACACCGAAGCTTTTAGATCTAGGACTAAAGGGAATGATTGGTAAAGGATTAAGAGGAAAAGAAGTAATAGACTCGATGATTAAAAATAGATGCATATATTTTGGAGCTATTGGTGGTGCAGCTGCATTAATGGCTAAGTGTATCAAGAAGTCAGAGTTGATAGCCTATGAAGATTTAGGTGCAGAAGCTATTAGAAAACTTTGGGTTGAGGATATGCCTTTAGTAGTAGTGATAGATTCTCATGGAAATAATTTATACCAAATAGGACAAAAAGAATATTTAGAAACCATTAAGTAAAATATAAAATGAGGATGTTACTATAATTATAGTGACATCCTCATTAAACTATATATTATTAAATCCTTTTCCCCTAACTTCAGAAACATCTATTATAGTTATAAATGCTTTAGGGTCCATAAGCATTATACTATTTTTAAGGTAGATTAATTGTGAAAGTGTAACTATACAGTAAATCATTTTCTTCTTACTATGAGTATATTCACCTTCAGCTGGAAGGGAAGTTACACCTCTATGAACATCCTTAATAATAAATTTAATTATATCCTCTTCCTTTTCAGTTAGAATCATTAAAAGCTTTTTAGATCCAAAACCTTTAAGGACCTTGTCTAATATTAAACTTTGTATGTAAATGGATATAACAGTATATAGGGCTCTTGGGAGGCCAAAGAATATAGCTCCAATAACAACTATTATCATATTTAGAGAAAAACCAAGTTTACCTATATCAAAATTGTTAAAGTTTTTTCTAACAAGCATAGTAATTATATCCATACCACCTGTTGATCCATTTCTAGCAAATACAATACTATATCCAAGTCCACATAACACTCCGCCATATATACAATAAACTAAAATATCATCAACGTTAACGTATATAGGAAGTTTTTCAGTTAATAATAAAGCGATAGATAATGAAAGCATTCCTATTGCTGAGTAAAATGTAAATTGACGACTTAACTTAATATAACTAATGATAAAAAGTGGAAAGTTAATCAGAAATACTGAGTAACCAGCTTTAAAACCAGTTAGATATTGAAGGATTAAAGCTAGACCTGTAGCTCCCCCACTTAAAAGCTTAGCTTGGGCTAAAAACATATTAATGCCTATGGATGCAATAATGCAACCTATAAAAATAAGTATAATGTCTAAGAAAAGAGTTTTTCTATCATTTAAAAAGTCCATAAGATTCTCCTGTAAGTGAAATATTCAGATTTATTATAGTAATAAAACATAAAATAAACAAATACGATTTGTGATGAAAAGTACCGTTATATCCAAATAATTTGATATAATTAAATTATGCGCAGATTATCTATAAAACTTTACTTGCATATTTTAAGAAATTTTTAATAAAAATTTGCAAAATATTTATGAAATTTTTATTAATATATAAGATAGGGGGATGAGAGTAATGGAAAAATATAAAATATTAGTAGTTGATGACGAAAAAGAAATTAGAGATGCAGTTGAGATATATTTAAGAGGAGAAAATCATATCATATTAAAAGCAGAAGATGGGATAGAAGCATTAGAAGTATTTAATGTAGAGAAACCTCATTTAGTTATCCTAGACATAATGATGCCTAAGTTAGATGGAATGAGAACATGTTTAAAAATAAGAGAGAAAAGTAATGTACCTATAATAATGCTATCTGCTAAAGGAGAAGATTCCGATAAGGTACTTGGTCTTAACTTGGGAGCAGATGATTATGTAACTAAACCATTTAATCATTTAGAGCTAGTAGCTAGAGTTAAGTCCCAATTAAGAAGATATGATAATCCGATTATAGCTAAACAAAGAGAAAAAGAAATAGAAGGTGAAATTTTAGTTATAAGGGATCTTGTTATTAATAAAGAGATAAAAAGTATCACGGTAAGAGGCAAGGAAATAAAAGTTACTGCTACGGAGTACAAAATTCTGTTATTATTAGCTTCTAATCCAGGTAGAATTTTTTCTATACAGGAGATATACGAAAGAGTTTGGGATGAGCCTTTTTATAATAGTGAAAATACAGTTACCGTGCACGTGAGAAGAATAAGAGAAAAGATTGAGATAAATCCAAAAGAGCCTGAGTATCTAAAGGTGGTGTGGGGTATTGGGTACAAAATTCAAAAATAGATATATTAGGTGGAAAGATAACGTCTATATAATAGATTTTATTATATGTATATTTATAGTAATATTAACTTTCAATGCTTTGGGAATATTTGTAGAACAGGCATCTAAAGGTGTATTTGCTATGGACGCAATTATTAGTCCAGATAACTATAGAAAGAATAGACTGAAAAAAGAAAGTAAGGTTTTAATTCATAATATTCAAAACCAGTCAAATATTATGAATATGGGAGAAAAATTTATAAAAGATAATAGAAATCTTAGTAATAGCAATATTATAGGAGAAGGATTTTTTATAGGATATTTATACATAATAAAAGATAAAAAAGATGAGAATGGAAAGTACTATTATATAACAAATAGGAGCTGGTTAGCTGAGCAAATTGATGGAGGAGCAGATATCAATACACTTTTTGAAAATTTGCATCAGTCTCAAGGCGTAATATGGTATAGCGTAGATAATAAAAAAAACTTCAATGAAGTTAATAGCATGGATCAAAATATGTTAACTCCTGAGGTTAAAAGAAACATAGAGAATATAACTGAATATTATTTTATTAAAGCAGATTACTATGAAAATTTCATAATAAAAAGCCGGATGTTATTTATAACCTATATTTTAAACCTGTCTTTAGTAATATTAATAATCATTAAGTATGAAGAGTTGATAAAACGCAAGGGGAATAGATTTATAATTGAAGGGATTTATAAAAGCAAATTTGGAGAAACTATGTATTATTTAAAGGAAACTCCAAAAAGATTTTTAAGAAATATAAATAAACGAATAGTTAAATTTACAATTTTTCTTATTATATTTAACATAGCAATTGGGATATTAGAAGCATCTAAATTTTTCACTTTTATAGATAGTGTTATAAACTTATTTACTAATAGATATATAAATAGTTTAATTATGACTAATAAACTTGTGGACATTATTAATTTCTCATCGATTCTTTTCTACATAGGATATTTTATATTCTGTATTCTTAGAAATTATATATTCGTGTATGAATTACTTGATATAGTTAGAGAATTTAAAAATGGGAACATGAATATAAAATTAACGTATACAGATAAAAGAGAGATGAATGAAATAGTAGATGGAATTAAATATATTCAGGAAGAGTATAAAATAATTGCCGAAGAAAGAATAAAGAATGAACAATTAAAAACAGAACTTATATCTAATGTTTCTCATGATTTAAAAACCCCGCTCACTTCGATAATAAATTACGTAAATATACTAGATAGAGATGACATAACATATGAGGAAAGAAAACAATATTTAAAGATACTTGGAACTAAGTCTCAAAGATTACAGGGATTAATAGAAGATTTATTTGAGATGTCTAAATTTAATTCAGGAAAGATTAATTTAGATAAATATGAAGTAGATATAGTTCAATTAGTTCATATGGTAATAGGTGAACAGGAAGATAAACTTAAAGAAAAAGGATTAACAACTAGAGTAATATCTTATAGCGAAAGTGTTTTTATACAGATTGATCCAGATAAAATGGTTAGAGTTTTTGATAACCTAATTGTAAATGCTATAAAATATTCTTTAGCAAACACAAGAATTTATATAGATATTTTTGATGATGGTAATTGGGTAACAATAAGCACTAAAAATATCTCATCTTATGAGATGAACTTTAAGCCTGAAGATATGATGGAGAGGTTTGTAAGAGGGGATAGATCAAGAAACTCTAATGTTGAGGGTTCTGGACTAGGGCTAGCTATAGCTAGGAGTATAGTGGAGATGCATGATGGCGACTTAAAATTAGAAGTTGAAGGAGATATGTTTAAAACTTATGTTATGTTAAAAAAATAAACTTAAAGCAGGGATT
Source organism: Clostridium sp. UBA1652 (assembly GCF_002320975.1). Classification (NCBI taxonomy): domain Bacteria; kingdom Bacillati; phylum Bacillota; class Clostridia; order Eubacteriales; family Clostridiaceae; genus Clostridium; species Clostridium sp. UBA1652. Next base: position 153,377 of record NZ_DCLI01000090.1, on the reverse strand, counting down.
GGATATTTTCCTGCTTTTTTGTCGACAAATCATATTATCTAAGTTTTTGTTTTAAAAGATAAAAAATATCAATTACAAGGAAATAATAAGAAAATAAGAGATAACTATAGAAATTTAAATACAAACCAGAATTATTGAAATTTACAAATCTACAAATTACCATTATAATTAACAAGTCAATATATTGTGCATAAATAAAAAGTATGCAATGAATGACCACAATATATAGTGAAGAGGGGAAGAGTGTTATGGATTTGAAAGCTTTATGTGAAATGGCATTAGAGGCAATAGGGAGTGAAAAAGAAGTATATAATGAGGAGAAATTAAAAAACTCTTTAAATAGAATAATAACCCCAGATATGAAGGAGACTGAATTAACAAAAAGTGTGATGCAAATACTGCTTGAATTAACTTCAGGGGAAGAGCCCCAGTGGCAAGTGGGTGCTGCTAGATTATATATACATTTATTATATAATAAAGTAAAGGAAAATAGAGGATTAGAAGAAGAAAACCCTTATGAAGATTTATATGGGTTTATTGAAATATTAACAGATAAAGGTCTTTATGGAAAATACATATTAGATAACTATACAAAGGATGAAGTGCAAGAATTAGAAAAAGAGATAAAACCTGAGAGAGATTTTATATTTACTTATAGCGGAATAAACCTTTTAGATAAAAGATATCTAATTCAAGACTTTAATAGAAAAACTCTAGAGTTACCACAGCAGATGTTTATGGGAATAGCAATGCATTTAGCTATACCAGAAAAAAAGGAAAATAGATTATACTGGGCTAAAAGAATATATGATGTTTTAAGTTCACTAAAAGCTACTATGGCAACACCTACAATGTCTAATGCTAGAAAGCCTTTCTATCAATTAAGCTCCTGTTTTATAGACACAGTAGATGATTCATTGAATGGAATTTATAAGTCAATAGATAACTTTGCTAAAGTTTCAAAGTTTGGCGGTGGAATGGGTATATATATAGGAAAGATAAGAGCACTAGGATCACCTATAAGAGGCTTTAAAGGAGCTTCAGGAGGAGTTATTCCATGGGTAAAGCTATTTAACGATACAGCTGTGGCTGTGGACCAATTAGGTGTAAGAAATGGTAGTGTAGCTATTTGGTTAGATGCGTGGCATAAAGATATGCCGGAATTTCTTCAAATAAGAACTAACAATGGAGATGATCGAAAAAAAGCTCATGATGTATTCCCTGGAATTTGTTATCCAGATTTATTTTGGAAACTTGCAGAAACTAATATAGATGCAAATTGGTATATGATGTGTCCTCATGAAATTAGAAGTATTAAGGGATACTCGCTTGAAGATTTCTTTGGTGAAGAGTGGGAAAAGAAGTATTATGAGTGTGTAGAAGATGAAAGAATAGAAAAAAGAGCGATGATTGTTAAAGATATAGTAAGACTCATAATAAAGTCAGCAGCAGAAACAGGAACACCTTTTGCCTTTTATAGAGATACCGTAAATAAAATGAACCCTAATAAACATAAGGGAATGATTTATTCATCTAATTTATGCACGGAAATAATGCAAAATATGAGCCCAATGGAAATATATAAAGAAGAAATAGTAGATGAGAATGGTGATAAAATAATAATAGAGAAAACAAAGTCAGGAGATTTTGTTGTATGTAATCTATCATCTCTTGTATTAGGTAATATAGAAGTACTAAATGAGGAGGAACTTGAATATGTAGTAGAAACTCAGATAAGAGCTATGGATAATGTTATAGATTTAAATTATTATTCCGTGCCTTTTGCAGAAGTAACTAATAAAAGATATAGAGCTATAGGACTTGGAACATCTGGTTACCACCACATGTTAGCAAACAATAAAATTGGATGGACATCAGATGAACATGAAACTTTTGCAGGTAAAGTTTATGAAAATATCAACTACTTCTCTATAAAAGCAAGTATGAACATAGCTAAAGAAAAAGGTTACTACGAGTATTTTAAAGGTTCAGATTGGGATAATGGAAATTATTTTAAATTGAGAGATTATAACTCACCAAGATGGGAAGAGCTAAAAGAGGAAGTAAAACTTCAAGGTATGAGAAATGGATATTTAATTGCAGTAGCACCAAACGGATCTACAGCGACTATAGCTGGAACTTCAGAGGGGGTTGATCCTGTTATGGCTAGATTCTGGTTAGAAGAAAAGAAGGGAAGTATAACTCCTAAAACAGCACCGAATCTTTCTATGGATAATTATTGGTATTATATATCTGCTTATAATATAGATCAGGCTTGGAGCGTAAAAATGAATGGTGTGAGACAAAGACATATAGATCAAGGTCAATCATTTAATTTATATATAACTACAAACTACACTATGAGACAAATAATGAATTTGTATATAGATGCATGTAAGTATGGAGTAAAAAGTATCTACTATGTAAGATCAAAATCATTAACAGTTGAAGATTGTGAAAGTTGTTCAGCTTAGGAGGGTAAAATGAGTAATTTAATTAATAAAAAGCCATTATTTAATGAAAATGGTGATATAGACACATCTAAAAAACAAATGATAAATGGAAATACTACAAATTTAAATGACTTTAATAATATGAAATATAATTGGGCCTCAGACTGGTATAGGCAGGCTATGAATAACTTCTGGATACCAGAAGAGATAAATTTATCTCAAGATTTAAAGGACTATAAAGTTCTTACAGAGAAAGAAAGAGTAGCTTATGATAAGATATTATCTTTCTTAATATTCTTAGATTCAATACAAACAGCTAATTTAGGGAATATAAACAACTTTATAACTGCTTCAGAAGTAAATTTATGCTTAACTATTCAAGCATTCCAAGAAGCTGTCCATTCTCAAAGTTATTCATATATGTTAGATTCCATATGCTCTCCAGAGAAAAGAAATGAAATATTATACCAATGGAAAGATGATAAGATTCTTTTAGAAAGAAATAAATTCATAGGAAATTTATATAACGATTTTGTAGAATCTCCTACTGAAAGGAACTTTATAAGAGCAATAATGGCTAACTATATATTAGAGGGTGTCTACTTCTATTCAGGATTTATGTTCTTCTATAATCTAGAGAGAAATGGTAAGATGCCAGGTTCGGCTCAAGAGATAAGATATATAAATAGAGATGAAAATACACATTTATGGCTATTTAGAAGCATAATAAAAGAGCTTCAACAAGAGCAACCTCAAATGTTCACTCCTGAAATAGTGGAAGAGCTTAGAGGAATGATTAAAACAGGTGTTGAAAATGAAATAGCTTGGGGGCACTATGTTATAGGAGATAATATAGCAGGTATAAACAAGCAAATGATAGAAGACTATATAAAGTATCTAGGAAACTTAAGAGCATGGTCATTAGGCTTTGAACCGCTATATGAGGGATATGAAGATAATCCAGCTCAATGGGTTGATTTTTATGCAGATGCTAATCAAGTTAAAACAGATTTCTTTGAAGCGAAATCAACAGCTTATGCAAAAGCTGGAGCATTAATAGATGATTTATAAAAAATAAGTAGGAGAAATCCTACTTATTTTCATTAAGAGTATTTTTAATTTTCATGAATGCATAATCTAAGGTAGAATCGAGATTATTTGTATTTTTACCCCCACCTTGAGCGGAAAAAGTGCTTCCGCCACCTTTTCCATCAATAAGGCTAATAGCATCTTTAAGAAGCAAATTCATACTTATAAAGTTAATATTTTTAGAGCAAGAGAATATAAGATTAGCCTTCTCTTGATCTTTCACAGCAAAAAGAGTAATTATATCATTAAAAGCAGTTAATTTGGTAGCTAAGGTGTTAATATATTTCAAACTTTCGCTGGAATAAGTTTTCTTAACCACAGTGATACCAGATATTTTTTCACTTTCTTCTAAAATATCTTTAATTTCGTAATTAGATATCTTATCTTTAAGAAGTCTATTTTCTGCTAGTATTTTGTTTAACTCGTCTCTTTGTTTTTGAATTTGATCTATGGCTTCGGCTTCACTACATTTTAGCAAAGAGCATATTTCAGTAGAAAATATGTATTTTTGAAGACTTTCTTTTATTGCTCTCTCTCCACATAAAAAGTGTATTCTAGTGGAATTCTTATATTTTTCCCATTTGAGGATTTTAATCAATTGTACTTCTATAGTGGATTTAGGATGTAATCCACAGCAAGGATTAAAATCAATGTCTCCAATTTTAACTACACGTATCTGTTCGTTTATCTTAGGTGAAATTTTCTTTATAGGCATTTTTTTAAGCTCTGATTTAGTAGGATAGAGAAATTCTACAGTTATATTATCTAATATCAGGCTATTAGATAAATTTTCAGCTTCATCAATTTGATCTTTAGTAAAAAACTTATCAATATCAATAGTGCAGATAGATTCTCCTAAATGAAAACCAATAGTAGAAGCATTAAAAAGCTTAGAAAAAGAAGCAGAAAGAATATGCTGGCCTAGATGCTGCTGCATAATATCAAATCTTCTTTTCCAATCTATAGAGCACTTAACTCTGTGGATTTTAATAGGTTTAACTGAACTCACATGATAAACATCGCCGTTTTCCTCATATACATAATTTATGGGTGAGGCCTCTATAGTACCAGTATCAGAAGGTGCGCCTCCTCCTTCAGGATAAAAGTAGGTCTTATCAAGTTTTATATGAAATTCATTATTTTTTTCTATTACTTCAAGTACTTCTGCAGTAAAAGTTTTTTCGTATTGATTATGGTAATAAAGTTTTTCCATTTAGTATCTCCTTTTAATTTGAGTAAGAATTAATCCTCTAGTAGAAACAAAAACACTTCTTCTAAAGACAGACCATAGTAAGAGGAACTAAGGGTTTTAAATTTTTTACTTAGTTTACTCTTTATATTCTTAATATAAGAAAGTCTAAAAGGTAAGTATTTTTCGATAGTATTTATATATTCTTTAGAATAATATTCTCTGTTATCAACAATAGCAAACAATATCATTTGAATGCAATTATCCTTAATGAGTTTTTTTAACTCATTAGATTTAGAATACTTAAAACAATCAGCTGTATCAACTACATAGTATACTAAATTAATCAGTTTATTAGTAATTGAGTCTAAAGGGTATTTACCGGCTAGTTGAGACATTATCGTCATATGATTATTCTCTAAATCTTTTTTTATATCTTGAAGATCATCACAGAGTTGAAGGAAAAAGCCATAGCCATAGGAGAAGATTTCCTCTTCTTTAGTAAGTGAACCATCTATTAGATAAGCATCTGCTAAAACAGAAGTGCCTCCTTTTTCAATGGATATACCAAGTATATCACTTTCATATGGAAGGGTAATTGCATCTTGTTGAAGCAGACTTCTTTCTTGTGCATTGTGAATTAGTAGAAGACTCTCATATACAAGTGGATAAGACTCGCGATTAAATACCGATTCTATATGCGAAACTAAGTCAAAAATAATATCTTCATTGGGATTTTTTGAAATTACAGGTTCTCCTTTTAACCTTTTAGAAAAATTCAAGTTGAAAGTTTTTTTTGTGGTTAAATCAACAGTAGTATCATCTAAAAAATTATCGGTGTAGGGATAAAGAAGGCTGTAGCCTGAAATAGCATCAGTTAATTTCATTGGGAGATTTAAAATTTTTTGAAAAATGTTAACTATCCATACGTTTCGTAAAGCTTGCCCTATATCCTCAAAAGATAAGGAAGAATCTAAATTTTTGCACTTTTTGATAAATAATTTAGTGCTGATTATAAACTCTTCTTTCATTGTTTTATCTAGAGTACCTAGACTGAACATTTCATTTTTATAAATTGTAGAATCAATAAGTTTATAAAAATCTTCTTTCCACTCCAATCGTCTATTTACATCTTCTGGAAATTGATTGATATGTTTTAAAAAGATATCAATTTGTGAGTTGAAAAGTTTTTCGTTTTGTATCTTATTCCAGTAATCAGTAGAAGTTAAATTAAAGTTTAACTCAGTACTAGAATTCCACCAAAGTTCTCTATAAAGAGAATTTAAAAAAGCTATATTAATAAAATAAGTCATAAAGTTCAAATATCCTCCAAAGTAATTAATACTATTTTATCATAATGGAAGGCATATTAAGACCGTTAGTATATAAAACTTTTCATAAGGATATCTTAAATTTTTCTGAAATAAAAAAATCTGGAGTAGGAATGAATCTCTACCTCCAGATATAAAAGCTTACTATAAAACATATTTAAATATACAAAAATAATGAGATAATGTACCTAATAATATGAAGATGTGGAATATCTCATGAAAACCTAAGTGTTTAAAAGTTAGGAATTTTGGTTTAACTGCATAAATCACACCACCAACTGTGTATAAAATTCCACCTAATACTAAAAGCAAAACCCCATTAAGAGATATGGCAGAATATAAAGGAACTATAGCAAATACAGCTATCCATCCCATAAGTATATATATTAAGGTTGAAAGCCATCTAGGACAATTGAACCAAATCATTTTAAAGGATATTCCAAGAACAGCTATTGTCATTATTATTGCAAATAATACCCAACCTGTAACGCCGTTTAAAGCAATTAAGCAGATGGGGGTATATGAACCAGCAATAAGTACAAAAATCATTGAATGATCAAGTTTTCTTAAAAAGCTTATTACCTTGTCAGAAGCAATAACCATGTGATAAGTAGCAGAAGCAGAGTAAAGCAGTATCATGCTAATACCAAATATTATTACTGCAGCGATATTTAAAGGTGTGGCCGCGGAAAACGCTATTTTAACGATCATAGCAATTAATCCAACAAGTGAAGCAATAGCACCAAATAAATGAGTTAATCCATTTATAGGTTCTCTAATATATTTATTCATGATAAAACCTCCTAGTGACAACATGTAGTTACAATAACTATGTTATATATTGATTATATTATGATGGTATTATATCCATATGTCAATAATATATTACCATATTTATTAAAAAATTTTCTTACGGTAATATTAAATTACAATTAATGTCGATAATTTATAAAGTATATGATATAAATATAATAGAATGTAGTAAATAAAACTACACCTTGGAGGGTTACATGGATAAAAATGAATTAGATAAATTGATAGATAATTTGTATTTAGATGAAATTATTGAATTAGATGAAATACCAGAGCTAGATTTATATATGGATCAAGTAATTCAGTTATTCGAAAATAAATACAATAAAACTTTAAGGACTGAAGAAGATAAAGTTTTAACCAAAACTATGATTAACAACTATGCAAAAGATAAAATATTTATGCCCATAAAAAACAAAAAATATTCTAAAGAACATCTGATACTTATATCTCTTATATATGAATTAAAGGGTTCTTTATCTATAAGCGATATAAAAAAAGTTTTAACTCCAATAGTTTCAACTTTAAATAATAATGAAGAGTATGACATAAGAAGTTTATATAGAGATTATACTGAAGTATATGGAGAAGATGTAAATCTTTTTAAAGAGAGTGCCGCAGATAGGTTAAAATACATAGAAGATAAACTTAAAATTGAAAAGGGTATATTAGATGGATTTAATAGAAAATTAATTTTATTAAGCTCACTAGTTAATATGAGTAACTTTTATAGAAGGCTTGCAGAGAAGGTAGTTGATGATATAAATAGTTCAGATAAATAAAAGGAGGTTACATTTGCAGTTAAAACTCGCTTATGTAGCCTCCTGTACCCTATTTATTAACTTCAATTCCGTATTTTTTACACTTCAAAGATATGGTTCTATGAGTTAAACCTAAGGCTTTACCAGCCTTATTATAACTACCATAAACTTTCATGGCCTTTTCTATAATTATCTTTTCGTACTCTTCGAAAGTTAGAAGTTCATCTTGATCAAGCGGTAAGAGACTTTCTTTATGTTTTCCATCTTCTCTAAAATAGTAGGGGAGATCTCTTGGAGTTATTATGTCTCTTGAAGATAGGTTAATAGCTCTTTCAATTATATTTTCTAACTCACGTATATTACCAGGCCAAGAGTAATTTATAAGATGATTTAAAGCTTCTTTAGTTATTCCTTTTATATTTTTATTTAATCTAGAGTTCATTTTGTGTATAAAAAACTCTACTAAATCAGGAATATCTTCTTTTCTATCTTTTAGTGGAGGAAGTTGAATGCATAGAACATTAAGCCTATAATATAAATCCTCTCTAAATTCTCCGTTTTTAATCATTTCTTCTAAGTTTCTGTGAGTTGCAGCAATTACTCTAACATCTATCTTTTGTGGTGCAATTCCACCTATGCTTTCAACTTCTCTTTCTTGAAGAACTCTAAGTAACTTCACCTGCATAGATAGTGGCATATCGCCTATTTCATCTAAGAAAATAGTTCCGCCGTCAGCTATAGTAAACTTACCAGGTTTTGATTTAATTGCACCTGTAAAGGAACCTTTCTCGAAACCAAACAATTCACTTTCTAACAAGTTATCAGGTATAGCAGCACAATTCACTTTTATAAAAGGTTTATTGTTTCTATTTGAATTTTGATGGATAGCACTAGCTATAAGCTCTTTTCCTGTTCCACTATCACCTCGTATTAAAACTGTAGAAGTACTTTCAGAAGCTTTTTGAGAAATATATAAAATATCTTTTAAAGAGGAACTTATTCCAATTATTCCGCTGAAAGCTTTTGAGTTAAGAGTGTGTTTTAAAAGCTCTTCTTTATAATACTTAAGTTGTTCTTCAGATAACTCTAGTTTATTAACTAAGTCCTTCATCTCAGAAATTACCTTGGAGGTAGATAAAACTCCTTTGAATTCTCCATCTATAAATAAAGGAGTGACTGTAGAAATAATATCTATATTATTTTTTGTATGGACAACATTTTCAACTCTTTCTTTAGTATTAAAAACTTTAACTCTCAATCCATCTTGGGATATATCAAAAATGCTTTTGCCTAAATAGTTGGAACTATCCCCTAAATAATTCACATAAGCAGGATTAGTATAATTAATAAAACCATTCTCATCAACAAAGCAAATTAGGTCATGGGAACTTTCAAGGATTTTTTTGAATTTTTCATTTAATTCTTTCATGCCGACTATGTCAGATACATCTTGAAAAACTCCACAGGCACCAATAAGTTTGGAGTTGTTAAAAATAGGACTGCGATTTACTGTGATAATCTTTCCGTTTATATGCTGAATCTGCCCAAATTGCTTTTGAGGATTAGCTATTATATTAGGCAGTTTAGTATTATGTACTATCTTTTCAATAGATTTACCTATGGATTTAACATGTTCCTTTTCAAATACCTTAAGAGCATAATCATTTATGTAAGTTATATTTGAGTTTAAGTCAATTACAACGATTCCTATTGGAATAGAGTCTAAAATTTGTTCGTTAGCTATTTTACTCTCTTCTATGAATACATCAATTTGTTCCATCATAGAGGAATTAAGATTAACCTTAGTTAGTATATATGAATAAAGCTCATCTAGCGCAGCTGTAGCAGCTTCGGTATGTTCTTTTACCCCTATATTTATAGATTCTTTATAATGAACCTTTAAAGAAAGTAGAGCAAGCATAGAAACTCCAAGCCAGTCAGTTTTAGGTGGCTTTTGAATATAAAGATTAACATTATATTTAGATTTTAGCTTATCTACTTTATTAACTATCATGGCTGCAATTCTAGTATGAAGTCCGTTGGGGTCTAAAATTGATATAGATTTTGTATACATAAGACCACTCCCTGATAAAATTTATCAAAAATAATAGGGTTGATAAAAAATATCAACAATATAATTTTAACATAAACCCTTAATATAGCAAGGGTTTTGTATTTTCTTGATAAAAAGTATCAGGCAAATTTGAATTTAAGATAAATTTTTCAACAAAATATTAAGTAATTGTAAAATAAAGTTAAAAGTGTGAATATACATTTACTATAAAAACATTTACATTTCATATAAATTTAAAAAAGTGTGTTATAATATTATTGTTTGTGTTGAAAAGAATATATTTGGCATTATAATTGCTTGTTATTTATATGGTGATTTATTGAGAAATATATAAGCTAATAGCTATTTTTATAAGGAGGAATTCTAGTATGAAAAAAGGAATTGCAGCTTCTAAAGGTTATTCTATAGGAAAAGCATATATACAAGAACATGAAGAAATAATTATAACTGATGAAAAAGTAAGTGATATAGCAGGTGAAAAAGAAAAATTACATATAGCATTAGACGCATCAAAAGCTCAATTAGAGAAAATAAAAGAAAAAGCTGCTAAAGAAATGGGTGAAGAAAAAGCAGCTGTATTTGAAGCTCATATAACACTTCTTGACGATCCAGAATTCAGTGGACAAATGGAAGCGGAAATAGAAAACAATAGCTTAAATGCTATGAAGGCTGTAGAAGGTGTTACTAACACATTTGTAATGATATTCGAATCTATGGATGATGAATACATGAGAGAAAGAGCAGCTGATATAAAAGACGTATCTAGCAGAATAATAGCTAACCTTGCAGGAAAAGGCGGGGATGCATTCTCTATAACTGAAGAAGATACAATAGTTGTTGCACACGACTTAACACCTTCAGATACTGCTCAATTAGATAGAAGTAAGGTAATAGCTTTCTTAACTAATATAGGAGGAAGAACATCTCACTCTGCGATAATGGCTAGAACTTTAGAAATTCCTGCTGTTGTTGGATTAGGTGATATAACTACTTCTGTTAAAGCTGGAGATACAATCATAGTTGATGGTATAAATGGAGATGTTATCATAAATCCAGATAATGCTACAATAGAAGAATATAAAGCTAAAAGAGAAAACTTCTTAAAAGAACAAGAAGAGTTAAGAAAATTAGTAGATGTTAAAACAGTTACTAAAGCTGGTAAAAGAGTTGAAGTGTGTGGAAATATCGGTAAGCCAGAAGATGTTCTTCAGGTATTAGCAAACGGTGGAGATGGAGTAGGTCTATTCAGAACTGAGTTCTTATATATGGATAGAGATAGTGCTCCAACTGAAGATGAACAATATGAATCATATAAATATGTTCTTGAGAAAATGGAAGGAAAGCAAGTTGTAATAAGAACTTTAGATATCGGTGGAGATAAAACTCTTCCATACCTACCATTACCACAAGAAATGAATCCATTCTTAGGATATAGAGCAATAAGACTTTGTTTAGATAGAAAAGAAATATTTAAAGTTCAATTAAGAGCTTTATTAAGAGCTTCTATCTATGGAAATCTTGCAGTAATGTTCCCAATGATTTCTGGCTTAGAAGAATTCGAAGCTGCAAGAGAAGTTGTAGAAGAATGTAAAGTTGAGTTAAAAGCTGAAGGAAAAGAATACTCAGATAAAATTCAATGGGGTATCATGGTTGAAATTCCAGCTGCAGCTGTTTATGCTGATGAACTAGCAAAACATGTTGACTTCTTCTCAATAGGAACAAATGATTTAATTCAGTACACACTTGCTGCTGATAGAATGAGTGAAAAAGTATCATACTTATATAACCCAATGCACCCAGCAGTATTAAGATTAATAAAGATGACAATAGATGGTGCACACAAACATGGTAAGTGGGTAGGAATGTGTGGAGAAATGGCTGGTGATGAAACAGCTATACCTACACTAGTAGAATATGGCTTAGATGAGTTCTCAATGAGTGCTTCATCAATGCTAAATGCTAAAAAATTAATAATGGAGCAATAGATATATAGATAGCTCTTTAATCAAAATGCGTATTGGAGAAGTGAGAAATCACTTCTTCTTTTTTTATCTTTAAATGTCCGAACATTNNAATGTTCGGACATTTAAAGATGAAAATTGCTATAGAAGGCAACGTATATTTTTTTATAGGAATATTTATGTGGAATTTTATTTAAAATATAGATATAATATAATTTATATTTGACTTTTTATTTATTTCATTGGGGTGTTTTATTAAATAAAAAGGGGGAGCGTAATGAAAAAGATAAAGATTGCCTTATTAGGTTTAGGTAATGTAGGAAGAGGAGTTTGGAATATAATTAACGAGAACGGAGAAGAGATAAGAAAGCGTTCTGGTTATGATGTGGAAATTTCTAAGATTCTAGTTAGAGATAAAGATAAGGCTAGAGGGGTAGAGGTTCCAGAAGAAATACTTACAACAAATTACTCTGATATAGTAGAAGATAAAGAAATAAAAATAGTTGTAGAGCTTATGGGAGGAGTAAATCCTGCCAAAGAATATATGCTTGAGGCGATGAGTAAGAAAAAACATGTAGTTACAGCTAACAAAATGGTTTTAGCAACTGAAGGAGAAGAGCTTTTTGAGGCAGCAGATAGAGAAGGCGTTATGTTCTATTATGAAGCTTCTGTAGCAGGCGGAATTCCTATAATTCAAGGTGTTAATGAAAGTTTAGCTGCAAATAAAATTGAACAAATTTATGGAATAGTAAATGGAACAACTAACTATATATTATCTAAAATGGAACTGGAAGATATGGATTTTGATGATGCTTTAAAAGAAGCTCAAGAAAAGGGCTATGCAGAAGCAGACCCAACATCGGACATAGAAGCATATGATGCAACTTATAAATTAGCTATAATATCATCTTTAGCCTTTGGAACAAAAATAAGATATGAAGATATCTATAGAGAAGGAATTACTAAAATAAATTCTATGGATATAAAATATGCTAAGGAATTAGGTTTTGTAATAAAGCTTTTAGCTATTGCTAAAGATGTAAATGGAGAATTAGAACTAAGAGTACATCCAACACTTATACCTAAAACTCATCCACTAGCAAATGTTTATGATTCTTTTAATGCTATATTCATTAAAGGAAATGCAGTAGGAGATTTAATGCTTTATGGAAGAGGAGCAGGAGATTTACCGACCGGTTCAGCTGTGGTTGGGGATATACTTTCTGTATTGAGAAATGAAAGCAATCTAGAAAATTATTCTGCTATAAAGAATAATTTATGGGAAAGAAATCTTAAACCTATGTCAGAGGTTAATAGAAGATATTATTTAAGAATAACAGTAAAAGATAAACCAGGAGTATTAGGAGATATAACTACTATCTTTGGTAAAAATAATGTGAGTATGAGATCAATTATTCAAAGAGAGAGAGAAGCAGATAGTGCTTCATTAGTTATAATAACTCACCATACTAAAGAAGGAGATTTAATGAATTCTGTAGATAGAATAAAGGAATTAGACTCCTTGGAAAGTGTGGATAATATACTTAGAATAGAAAGTTTTAATAGTAAATAATATATTTAAAGAGCTTTGTATCAATAATATAGATATAAAGCTCTTTTTTGTGATGTTTTATTATATAATCCTTAAATTTCCTACAATGTTTTTCATTTTGTTAACCATCTAGTTTTTTATATATGATATAATTTTATGTAGAAATATGTTGAGGTGATGTTAATAATGAAAAATGAAGGAAGTAAACTTTATAATAGAGCAATGAAACATTATTCAAATGGTAACTTAGAAAAGGCTTTAGATGTATGCGAAATAGGGATGTCATTAGGGCTTTCAAATGCTGCATTAATTAATTTAAAAGGCTTATTGTTATATATAGAAGGTGATTATGAAGGTGCTAAAGCTACATGGAAGATATGTAAGGATTTTAATGACGATGAAACTGCTAAAAAATATTTAATTTCTTTAGAGGAAGATTCTAATAAATTAGAGATGTATGTTCAAGCAAATTCCTTATTTAATAAAACAAAAATCAAAGAAGCTTTAGAGATTTTAGAAGAATGTAGAGAAAGTGACTTTAATTTTATAAATGTAAACATATTAATAGCTAAATGTTACCTTAAACTAGGTGAACAAAATAAAGCTAAATTTCATTTAATAAAAGTAGCAGAAAAAGATAGAAATAATGAAGAGCTAAAAGAATTAAAAAAGCAAATAGCTGATTTCCCAGAAGAAAAACCAAAGGTTACTCAAAAGCAAAAAATAGTTATAGGAGCTTCGTTAGTAGTTGTATTAGCGATAGTCGTATTAATAAAGCCTATAAGTTCAATGATTAAAGGAAAAGATAATACAAGCAGTGATATAACTATTAATGAAAGTGCTGAACAAAAAGAAAATGATGCAAAAATTGATGAATTAGTTAAAAAGGAATTGACTGTTAAGAATTGGGATGATTTAAAGAGTTATATATCTAGCAAGGATTACGAAAAAATTGGTGAATTTATCAAAGATGTAGATAAGAACACCTTAGATACAAATCAAAAGAAGTTATATAGTCAATCTAAAGAATTGTTAGATTTAGAGGGAGTAAAACATTTTTATGATAAGGGAAATACATTATTTAAATCTAAAGATTTTGGGAATGCTATAAAAGAATATGAGAAAGCGTACAGTATAAGTGAGGGAAATTATTTAAGACCCCATGTTGCTTATATGATAGCTTCTTGTTATGAAAAGATGGAGGAGTATGATAAAGCAATAGAGCAATATAAGTATTACTTAAATGAATTTGCAGATGGTGAGTATAGGGCTGAGGTAACGTATAAATTAGCGATGATAAACAAAGATATAAATAAGGAAGAAAGTAAAAAATATGCTCAAATTATTAAAGATACATACAGTAACTCCATGTATAATAACTCTAATATTAAGGAAATATTAGGACAATAGTTTTAGGAGGTACATCAATGATAAAAATCATAAAGAATGTAGAGCTATATGCACCAAAATATGAAGGTAGGAAAGTTATAGTACTTGCCAATGACAAAATTGAAGGGATTTATGATAGCATTAAAATTCCAAAGGATTTTTTAGAAATTGATGTTATAGATGGAGAGGGATTTATAGCTGTTCCAGGATTTATTGACTCTCATGTACATATAATGGGAGCTGGTGGGGAAGATGGATTTAAAAGCAGAACTCCAGAAATATCTTTAAGTGAATTTATAAAAGCTGGAACCACCACTGTAGTTGGATGTATAGGAACGGATGGAATCACTAGAAACTTAAAAGCACTTCTAGCTAAGGCTTATGCTTTAGAGGAAGAAGGTATAACAACATATTGTTATACAGGATCTTATGATATACCTGTTATTACAGCTACAGATAGTATTAAGAATGATATAATTCTTCTTCAAAAGGTTATAGGAGTTGGAGAAGTTGCTATAAGTGATAGTAGAAGTTCTCAAGCTACGTATAGTGAATTTATAAGGGTAGTTGCAGATACTAGAGTAGGCGGACTTTTATCTGGTAAAGCAGGAATTGTAAATATACACTTGGGTAATGGAAATAATAAGATGAACTATCTTTTCAGAGTAAAAGAAGAGGGTGAAATACCTTTAGAGCAATTACTTCCAACTCATGTTAATAGAAATGAGAAACTTTTTATAGATGCTATAAAATATGCTAAGGATGGTGGATATGTAGATTTAACTACAGCCTCTGATCCTGAACACCTAGAACAAGATGAGGTAAAGGCAAGTAATGGACTTAAAAGAATGTTAAGTGAGGGAGTTCCTTTAAAACAAATAAGTTTCTCTTCTGATGGTAATGGTAGTTTACCAGTATTTGATGAAAAAAATCAAATAATAGGTGTAGGTATATGTTTACCAGAATCATTATATAGGGAATTTAAAGATGCTGTATTAATAGAAAAACTACCGCTAGAGGATGTGCTTCAAGTAGTTACTTCTAATGTAGCACATATTTTAAAGTTGGAGAATAAAGGGCTTATAGAAAAAGGTAAGGATGCAGATATTCTTCTTTTAGATAAAGATAATTTAGACATAGATACTGTTATAGCCAAAGGAAAGATATTAATGAAAAATAAAGAGGTATTAATCAAAGGAACCTTTGAAAAGAGCTGACATATATTTTGTTGACAAATAGAAAAACTAAATCTATAATTAATACCATATAATACCCTAAGGGGGTATGAGGAGGTATAAATATGTTACAAGTAGATGTAAATAATTTTAATGAAGAGGTTAAAGAACACGATGGAGTTGTGGTAGTTGATTTTTGGGCGACTTGGTGTGGTCCATGTAAGATGCTAGCTCCTGTATTAGACTCTCTTTCTCAAGATATGGATGCTGTAAAGTTCGTGAAACTAGATGTTGATAAGAATCCGGCTTTAGCTAACGAGTATGGAGTATCAACAATACCAACTCTAAAGGTATTTAAAAGTGGAGAATTAGTTAACTCTATAACTGGTTTTAAACCTAAAGAGGTTCTTGCAGCCGAACTTAAAAAACACATTTAATATGTTGGGAGATATATTATGAGTGAGAGATATGATATAGCTATTGTTGGAACTGGTCCTGCAGGGCTTTCAGCTGCTATAAATGCCAAAATTAGAAATAAAAATTTTATAATATTTGGGAATAAGGAGTTTAGTACAAAGCTTACTAAAGCTCCTAAAATAAATAACTATTTAGGACTTCCAGGCATAAAAGGTACAGAACTTAAGGATTCTTTTGAAAAGCATATTAAAGAAATGCACATAAGTATTAATTATGAAAGAGTCAATAACATATATGCTATGGGAGATTATTATGCACTAATGGTTAATGATAAGATTTATGAAGCTAGTTCTGTAATTTTAGCTACAGGTGTGGAATATACGAAGCCCATTGAAGGAGAAGAAAATCTATTAGGCAAGGGTGTTGGATATTGTGCGACCTGTGATGCTCCTTTGTATAAAGGAAAAGTTGTTACCATAGTTGGGTATAATACTGAAAGTGAAGAAGAAGCTAATTATGTAAGTGAGCTGGCTTCAAAAGTTTATTATATACCTATGTATAAAGGAGTTTATGCATTAAGTGAAAAAGTAGAAGTTGTATTTGATACTCCTGAGCAGGTTGTAGGCGAAGGTAAAGTAGAGAAACTTAAACTTAAAAATAGAGAAATTATAACCGATGGAATATTCTTTTTAAGAGATGCTATATCTCCAGATCAATTAGTTCCTGGATTAGAAGTTGAAGAAGGACATATTAAAGTTGATAGGAATATGGCTACAAACTTAAAGGGATGTTTTGCAGCAGGTGACTGTGTAGGAAGACCACACCAGTATATAAAAGCAGCTGGAGAAGGTTTGATAGCTGCACTCAATGCAGTTTCATATGTAAGTAAATTGTAAAAGGTCGCTATAAGCGACCTTTTTAAGTACAGAAGAAAACATGATGTCCGATATTAGTTACTTTTTTCTTTTCTACATTCTTCATCCAACTACAAGTAGCTATGGATGGATTGTAGAAGAACAAGGCTTCGTTTGTTGGATCCACTCCTTTAATAGCATCGTAAACAGCAGCGTATGATGCCTCATTAGGAGTTACATTAATCTCTCCATTTATAACACAAGAGAATGCATTTTTTTGCATTATGACTTCTCTTATAGTGTCCGGAAATTTAGGGTCAGTTACCCTGTTTAAAATTACAGATGCAACTGCAATTTTACCCTGCTGAGGTTCCCCTTTTGATTCCGCATGAACAATTTTAGCCATTAAATTTAAGTCGTCTTCTGTAATATACAGAGTTTTGTTGTTGTAAGAAAAAACTTCAACAACTTCTTCTTTTTCCTTGTATAAATCTTTAGTCTCATTTTTATTAATGGTTAATAATCTTCTCTCCCCATTTATGCTGTCAATATCCATAAGACTTATATTGTTGGTCAAATCCTTAGGGACTATTTTCTCTACAGAATATGCCCTGTAACCACCTAAAAAAAAGAAAAAGGTTAAAAAGAAGAATAAAAATAAATAGAATTTCTTCATATTTCTCCTCCTTTTGGATAAACCCTGTTCTAAGGTAGTTTAACCCAAAAAAAGATATTAATACATAAAATTTATTTGATTATAGGAGAATTACTTTCTCTGTATTCGGAAAGTCTTATAGTCAAGTCATCATATTTTGAAAATGGATTTTCATATATGGCTTTAAGCTCTTTATCATAAGAAGGAGAAGAAGATTCTTCAACCAATACCTCTCTCATGGATTCTAAATATATGTCACATAATTTTACTAACTCTTGTAGCCCTTCAAAACTTGAATAATGTTCTGGAGGTATAGATACTTTTGTTATTTCTTCCTTTAATGTTTTGATATCAGCCTGTTTTATATAAACATCATTAAGTATATTATCTACAGTTGATTTGTTATCATAACATCTTTGGAGAGCTGGTGTTAAGTTCTGACATATTGCTGATAAGGTTGAATAAAATTTATTCATGGAATTAGAGTAATCGGTTGTTATAGAATTAGTAATCTCAGCATTAAGAGATTTTTTAGCAGCATCAAGCTCTTTAAGTAAAAAAGTTCTATTGTATTTATAAAAAGATTGAAAGTTTTTTATAGTAGAAGAAGTATCATCGTTTGAGTAATAACTTTTAATGTCTTCAAGGGTTTCTAATAATGAATTTAGTACGATAATATAATTAGAAGTAGGATTTTTGTTATCTTTTAGTGACATAAAACTAGTAAAGTAATAATTATAATTGTTAAGTAGTTCTGAATAGTCGCTATCCTTAGCTTTTAAAGAACTAATCGCATTTAAGTTTTCTTTACATATTTCAACGATATTATCAAAGTCATAATTAACTCCATCTAAATCATTATAGGAGTTGTTAATTGATGAAATTGTAGATGGTATCAATGTAGTGTTTTTAGATTTAGAAAAATAATCAAATCCTATATAAGTTACAAGCATAAACAAAACAATTATAAGAATAATATAATGAAGATTATTTTTAATTTTCATTTAAATCCCCCATTTCTATAATAAGTATATTTAATATTATGTTAATCCTATTGATTTAATGATTACTTTATACAAATTTGTGACAGGAATGATACTAAGAATGTAAAAATTGGTGTATAATTTAAGATATACATAAGGGTTAGCTGGAGGTGAAGAGTTTGAACGAGTTCATAAATTTAACTATTAATACAATTAAAAATATATCAGTTTGGTCCGTTTTAGATATTCTAGTAGTAGCGTATATATTCTATAAATCTTATATGCTTATTAAAGATACTAGAGCAGAACAGCTTTTAAAAGGAATACTATTTATAGTTGTGCTTATTCCTATTAGCTATGTACTTAGATTGAATATGTTATATGTTATTTTGAATAAAACTATTACTATTGGAGTATTAACAATAGTAATAATATTTCAACCTGAAATAAGAAGAGCTTTAGAGCATTTGGGAAGAAGTGCTTTTGATGATATTCATACAGTACAAGATAAAGAAGAAATAAATAAAACTATAAATGAAGTAGTTATTGCAGTAGATGCATTAGCAAAAACTAAAACAGGAGCTTTGATTGTAATTGAACAAAGTACAGGCTTAGGAGATTTTATGGCCAGTGGAACTAGAATAGATGGATTGGTTTCATCAGCTATGCTTGAGAATATCTTTGTAGTTAACACGCCTCTACATGATGGTGCTACAATTATTAAAAATAGTAGGATAGTTGCATCTGGATGTGTTTTACCGCTAACCTCAAATAATGATATCAATAAGAAATTAGGAACAAGACATAGAGCAGCAATAGGATTATCTGAAATTTGTGATGCAATAATAATAATAGTATCGGAAGAGACTGGTACCATATCCTTAGCTATTAATGGAAGATTAACTAGAAATTATGATAAAGAAAAATTAAGAACTATTTTAGTTAAGGTTATAGAAAATAAACAGAGTAAGCGAGTTAAAACAGCAGGAGAAAGGGTGAAAGTATGGATCAGAAAAGTAGTAAAAAACGACAAATAATAATACAACTAATTTGTTTAGTACTTTCCTTCGGATTATGGCTTTACATATCGAATGTAGAAAATCCTGTTACCACCTATAGTTTAGATAAGGTACCTGTTGAACTGATAAATGAAACGGCACTTAATAATTCAGGTTTAACTTTATCGCCAAATCAAAACGTTTATGTAGACTTGAAGCTGGAGGGCCCTAGATCTGAGCTTTATTCTATAAAGAGAGATCAGTTTAAAGTAACCGTCGATTTAGGAGATTATGTACTTAAAAAGGGTGAAAATAGCGTGCCTGTAGAGATAGTAGATTATCCAGATAATATAAATATTAAAAAAAGTAGTAATTTAAAAGTAAATATAGTGATTGATGAGCTTCAGACTAGAAGTGTATCAATAAAGCAGGAGTTAACATTAACAGCGAAAAATGGATATTATTTAGGGGAGACCACCTTGTCTTATAACAAGGTAAATATATCTG
The DNA here is from genome assembly GCF_002320975.1 of Clostridium sp. UBA1652. Lineage (NCBI taxonomy): Bacteria > Bacillati > Bacillota > Clostridia > Eubacteriales > Clostridiaceae > Clostridium > Clostridium sp. UBA1652. Next base: position 133,176 of record NZ_DCLI01000090.1, on the reverse strand, counting down.
GACCAGCGGAATATGTTAATTCAGTTCAAAATGTTGTAGCTAAAGGAGAGTTTAAAAGTTTAGATTCTGATTTACTCTCTACGGTACAGCTAAAAGCTGTAGATGATGAGAATAAAGTAGTCGAAAATGTAACTATTCAACCATCCACAGTTGATATAACTGTTCCAGTAAGACAGTTAAAGCCAGCTAAAGTAAGTGTTAAAACTTCTGGGCAACTAAGAAGTGACTTGGCAATAAAAGCTATAACTCCTTCTAAAACATATATAGAGTTAAAAGGAGATAAAGACATAACTGATAAAATATCTGAAGTATATACTGAAGCCATAGATTTATCTAAAATAACTACCACAACAGATATTAGCGTAAAGCTAAGTCTACCAGAAGGTATACAGAGTGTAGATGATACTATATCTGTAAATGTGGAAGTAGAGAAAATAATTTCTAAGGATTTTTCGGTTCCTCTAATTACTAAAGGATTAGGAGATAATCTTAATTCGGCTTTAAGTAAAACAGAGGTTAAGGTAACTGTAAAAGGTAATGAGAGCAGTGTAAATAAAGTAAATGTTAATATGTTTAAAGGAGAGGTTGATTTAACTTCTTTAATAGAAGGAAGTTATGATATTTCACCTAAAATAACTTTTGATAATTCAATAGAAAATATAACTATAACATCTAATGATAAAGTTAAAGCTACTATAACAAAAAAAGAACAGTAGTTTTAGAGGAGGAAATATGTCAATTAGGATAAATAATTTAAGCTTAAATATAGAAGAGGATACTTCATTACTGAAAAAAAAGGTGGCTAGAAAATTAAATATACCTTTAAGTGATGTACCAGAAATAAAAATAGTAAAAGAATCAATTGATGCTAGAAAAAAAGATTTAATAAAATTTAATTATTGTATAGATGTAGAAATAGAAAATGAGATGTCAATTGTAAACAAGCTTAAAGATAAAGATGTAAAGCTAGAGGATATGGACTATAGCGATAATTTGAGTATTGGGGATAAAAAGCTAAAAAATAGACCTGTAGTTATAGGAATGGGACCAGCTGGTTTGTTTGGAGCACTTTTATTAGCTAGAAATGGATATAAGCCTATTATTTTTGAACGTGGAGAAGAAGTTAATAAGAGAAGTAAAACTGTGGAACTATTTTGGGAAAAGGGAATATTAAACAAAGAATCTAATGTTCAATTTGGAGAGGGTGGAGCAGGAACATTCTCAGACGGAAAATTAACTACAAGAATAAAAGACTACAGATGTGATTATGTATTGCAAGCTTTGGTTAAAGGTGGAGCTTCAGAGGAAATTTTATATAAGGCTAAACCTCATGTAGGGACAGATGTATTAAAGAAGGTTGTTGAGAAAATAAGAAATGAAATTATAGAGTTGGGTGGAGAAGTTCATTTTAACTCATTACTTAAAGATATAATAATAGAAAATGGAAAAGTTAAAGCTATAAAAGTAAATGAGGATATTATACCTTGTGAAAGATTGATACTTGCAATAGGACATAGCTCAAGAGATACTTACGAAATGCTTCATAAAATAGGTGTTGACATGGAGCAAAAACCTTTTGCAATAGGGGTAAGAGTTGAGCATCCTCAAGAGCTTATAGATAGGAATCAATATGGTAAATATGCTGGACATCCAAAGTTAAAGGCAGCTGAATACAGACTAACTCATAAGGGTGAGAAAACAGGGAGAGGTATATATTCTTTCTGCATGTGCCCAGGAGGGTTAGTTGTTGCAACAGCTTCTGAGGAAAATAGATTAGTTACTAATGGTATGAGTTATAATTCTAGAAGTGAAGAAAATGCAAATTCGGCTATTGTTGTGACAGTAGGACCTGAAGACTTTGAGACAAAATCGCCTTTATCAGGAATAGAATTTCAAAGAAAATATGAACAACTAGCTTACGAAGCTGGTGGTGGGGATTACATAGCGCCAGTACAATTAGTGGGAGATTTCTTAAGAGGAGAAAGATCAAAACTTATTGGAAATGTTAAACCGAGTTATATGCCTGGTTATGAGTTAACTGATATGAGTAAATGTCTACCAAGGTATGTTATTGATGGATTGAAAGAAGGATTAACGGCTTTTGATAGAAAGATAAAAGGTTTTGGGGATAAAGATGCTGTAATGACAGGCATTGAAACTAGAACATCAGCACCTGTTAGGATGAAAAGAAATGAAAAACTTGAAAGTGTATCTGTAGAAGGACTATATCCAACAGGAGAAGGTGCGGGTTTTGCTGGTGGAATAGTATCAGCAGCTGTAGATGGAATAAAAGCCGCTGAGAATATAATTAAAGAGTTTAAGCCAATTTAATATTAACTAGGCAATTAGTAAAAATTAATTGCCTAGTTAAAAAAGATTAATTTAAATATTCTGAAAAAAGGAGCTTTAGTATTTTTTTCTGATAGAATAGAGATAGGAAAAAATTTTACCCTTTATTGTTATAAAATTAACAATAAATATGGATTATAATTAATAATATTCTAAAAAATGCTAATTAAACATTGAAATATTAATAAATTTATAAAAGAGGTGTAATACATGAGCAAAAACTTTGATGAATTATTATCAAAATTACAAAGTGTAAGCAGAAAAAAAGTAGCTGTAGCTGTAGCTCAAGATGAACCAGTACTTGAAGCTATAAAAGTTGCTAAAGAGCAAGGAATTGCAGATGCTATATTAGTTGGAGATAAGGGAAAGATTGAGAAAATAGCTAAAACGTTAGATATGGACTTAACTAAATTTGAAATTATCCACGAAGCAGATGCAAAAAAAGCAGCTTTATTTGCAGTTCAGTTAGTTTCTACAGGTAGAGCAGATATGCTTATGAAAGGATTAGTAGATACAGCAACTTTTTTAAGAAGTGTTTTAAATAAAGAGGTTGGATTAAGAACGGGTAAATTGATGTCTCATGTAGCTGTTTTTGATATAGATAAGTTTGATAGACTTTTATTTTTAACAGATGCAGCATTTAATACTTACCCAGATTTAAAAGCAAAAGTTGATATAATAAACAATTCGGTTAAGGTGGCTCATGCATGTGGCATAGAAGTACCTAAGGTTGCACCAATATGTGCAGTTGAAGTAGTTAATACTGATATGAAAGCAACTGTTGATGCGGCTATGTTATCAAAAATGAGTGAAAGAGGACAAATTAAGGGATGTATAGTTGATGGTCCTTTAGCACTTGATAATGCACTTTCAGAGGAAGCGGCTCAGCATAAGAATATAAATAGTCCAGTAGCAGGAAAAGCAGATGTATTCTTGCTTCCAGATATAGAAACAGCAAATGTTATGTATAAATGCTTAACATATCTATCTCACTCAAGAAATGGGGGCTGTTTAGTAGGAACTTCATCACCAGTTATATTAACTTCTAGAGCAGACTCTGTTGAAACTAAAGTTAATTCAATAGCTTTAGCTGCATTAGTAGCAGAAAGTAAATAATTATAAGGGAGATGCTATCATGGCTTATAAATTACTAATAATAAATCCTGGTTCTACTTCAACTAAAATAGGTGTTTATGAAGACGAAAAGGAAGTTTTTGAGAAAACACTAAGACATTCTGCAGAAGAAATAGGTAAATACGAATCTATATATGCTCAAAAAGATTTTAGAAAAGGAATAATACTTGAAGCATTAAAAGAAAATAATTTTGATATAGAAACTTTAAGTGCTATAGTAGGTAGAGGTGGAATGCTTAAACCTATTCCAGGTGGTACTTATGAAGTAAATGAAACTTTACTTGAAGATTTAAAGCTAGCTAAATATGGACAACATGCTTCTAACCTAGGAGCTATATTAGCTAATGAAATAGCAAAAGAAGTTGGGGTAAGAGCATTTATAGTTGATCCAGTTGTCGTTGATGAATTAGAGGACGTAGCAAGATTTTCAGGAGTTCCAGAACTGCCAAGAAAATCAATATTCCATGCTTTAAATCAAAAAGCTGTAGCTAAAAGATATGCAAAAGAGCAAGGAAAAGCTTACGAAGATGTTAACTTAGTAGTAGTTCATATGGGCGGAGGAGTATCTGTAGGTGCTCATAAAGCTGGTAGAATTATAGATGTAAATAATGCATTAGATGGAGAAGGTCCATTCTCTCCAGAAAGAGCTGGGTCTACTCCAGCTGGAGACTTAATAAAACTATGCTTTAGTGGAAAGTATACACAAGCAGAACTTTATAAGAAAATAGTAGGTAATGGTGGGTATGTAGCATATCTAGATACTAATGATGCTAGAGTAGTAGAGGATGCTGTTAAAGCTGGTGACGAAAAATCTACAGCTATATATAATGCTTTTGCATATCAAGTTTGTAAAGCAATAGGTGAATATGCAGTTGTACTTGATGGAAAAGTGGATGCTATTATTCTAACTGGAGGAATAGCGTATAGTAAGGATATAGTTAGGGATGTAACTAAAAAAGCAGGTTGGATAGCTCCAATAATAGTTTATCCAGGAGAAGATGAACTTTTAGCCTTAGCTCAAGGGACTATAAGAGTATTAGATAACGAAGAAAAAGCAAAAGAATATAAATAATATAAAATGAGGAGGTTTTCTGCAAAAATGCAGAAAACCTCTTTTAAATTTTTATTGTATAGGGTTTTCTATTAGAGTAGTAAATATAAAACTATGCTTATGGCCTTCTGATACAGTTGTAAATCCTTGAACTAGATGTACATGTTTTCCTCCACCTACATCTATAGCTGGACCGGTAACTACACAGATACCATGAAAGTGATCAGAAAAATAGTCTGTATTAACAGAAATCTTATGAACATGTGAATTTCCATAAGGAATAGCTTGACTAGTAACCCCTGCAAAGCGATGGTTATGAACACCACCAACATAGGTAGCTAGTCTAGTACTTCCCAAAAACTCATGAACATGTCTTTGTCTCTCACATTTATCTTCGCATTTATCTTCACAATCACATTCGCATATCTTAAAGCACTTAGGTTTACATTTCTTTCTTCTGCAATCACAATTACTATCTTGTAAATCAGAAAAATCGTCTAAAGAATTCATAAAATCTGAAATTGTATTATTAATCATGGCACACCTCCATTGTTCAGTAATATATTATATGAATCATGTCACAATATGTTGAAAGATATAGGCAATAAAGATGTTGTAAGTATTTATTAATAAGCAAATAAGAAAAAGTTAAGATATTAATAACTATATTGAAAGAAATTAAGGGTAACATTATTAATGAACTATTAATTTTATTAGATTTTATATACAGGGAGGAAAATATGAAAGTTTTAGAAGTAAAGAATCTTAAAAAAAGATTAGGAAAAAGAGAAATAATAAAAGATATTTCTTTTGAGGTAGAAGAAGGAGAGATATTTGGGTTTCTAGGACCAAATGGAGCAGGTAAAACAACTACTATAAGAATGCTTGTAGGTCTTATAGCGCCAAATGAAGGGCATATAATGATAACAGGACATGATATACAAAAAGAAAGAGAAAAGGCTTTAGCTAACCTAGGAGCTGTAGTTGAAAATCCAGAGCTATATGGATATTTATCAGGAAGAGAAAACTTAATGCAGATAGCTAGAATAAGAAAAATACCTAAAAAAGACGTTGAAGAAATAATAGACCTAATAGGTTTGGGAACTAGAATAGAAGATAAAGTTAAGAAATATTCTTTAGGAATGAAACAAAGATTAGGACTTGGAGCTGCTTTGCTTGGTAATCCTAAACTTATGATCTTAGATGAACCCACCAATGGATTAGACCCATCAGGAATATTAGATTTTAGAGAAATAGTTAAAAAAGCGGCTAAAGAAAGAGGTATGTCTGTTTTTGTTTCTTCACATATATTAAGTGAGGTACAACACTTATGTGATAGAGTAGCTTTTATAAATGGAGGAGAGATAAAGTCTGTAGAAAAAATAAATGAAGATGGATTAGCAACAGAAAAAGAAACATTGGTTGTAGTTACAACTGCAGATGATAAGGCTATGAATCTAATGAAAGATTTAAAATTTGTAAATAGTGTTAACGTATTTGATGATCAAGTTGTAGTTTCGATACCAAAAGGATATTCTCCTAAACTTGTACAACAATTAGTTAAGGAAGATATAGAGATAGTAGAAGTTTATAAGAGACATAAAGGGTTAGAACAAAGATATATGGAACTTGTTGAAGGAGGAGTAAGATAATGCTATTTACGTTAATAAGGAATGAATTAAAAAAAATATTCAGTAGAGGAAAGACATATGTAATATCAATACTATTTGTAGCCTTTGTAGCCATGCTTTTTGTTGGTAGCTATATTAATGAAAAAAGAATGAATCAAATAAATTCCCCAGAAGGTAGAGTGAGTCAACTAGAGGAAAACAATAAGTGGATGGAAGAAGATCTTAAGAATTTAGATTCAAATTCCAGTTCAGATGTTTCATCAGAAACAAGGAAATTGCAAATGAAAGAGCAAATAGAAAAGAATAAAACTACTATTGATACATTAAAGAAGCAAATAGATGATGGAACAATTAAAGATAACTGGAAAGATGAGTTAAATATTCAGATAGATGATTTAAAACATCAGCTAAAGGATGAAACCCTTCCAAATAGATATAAAGCAAGCATACAATCAGATTTAGATAAACTTAACTATTATAAGGACAACAATTTAAAACCAATAAACTCATGGGATCTAACAGGCTTTAATTTTATGGATACAGTTATGTCGGCTTTGGGGATGATATTTTTAGCTGTAGGGATAGCTTTATTTATGAGTGATATGGTATCGGGAGAATTTACTCCGGCAACTATGAAGTTTTTACTTATTCAACCAGTATCTAGAGGTAAAGTTTTATTATCAAAGTTTATAGCTGTAGTAATAAGTTGTGTAACTTTAATACTATCTATTGAGACTGTTGCCTTTTTACTAGTTGGATTGTTAAGAGGATTTGGATATTCAGGAGTGCCAACTATGTTTGGGGCTAGATATGAATTTGATATGAGTCAGCTTCAGGATGGCGTGCATCCTTTAGTTCAAGTAGCTGGAACAGGTGAACAAATACCACTTTGGAATTTTACGATAAGAACATTTCTTATGCAGGCACTATTTATAATAGCATGTTGTGCATTTGTGTTTTTAGTATCATCTTTAGTTAAAACTAGTATGATATCAATGGCAGTAACAACATCGATAACTGTACTTATTCAAATACTTACAGAAATATTATCCCCTATGAAGAAGATTTCCCATTACCTATTCACTACTTATGGTGATGCTGGTCAAATATTAAGTGGGCGTATTGCATTACAATATAATAATCCTAATATAACTATAGGTTTTAGTATAGGTTTACTTTTGATAAGTACGATTGTTTTCTACATCATTTCTCACGTAACATTTACAAAGAGAGATATATTAATATAATAAGTAAGGTTTTATTCCTCTATAAATTGGATAAAATTATGATATAATAAAAATTATAATTATAGAAATTTAGGAGGAATAAAATATGAGTTTAAATTGGAGTTTAGAAGAGCTATATTCATCTTTTGAAAGTAATGAATTTAAAGGTGATCTTCAAAAAACAAATACATTAATAGAAGACTATAACTCATGGGTTAATAATACAACTACAAGTTATGATAATGTAATAGATAAACTGCATGAATATATAAACAAAACAAGTTCTTTGAAAAATTTCTTTTTCAAGTTAGGATCATTTATAGAGCTTTCTTTAAGTGTTAATACTAAAAACACTGAGGCTCTAAAGGCTTCAGATATACTTAATCAAAATGTAAGTAATATGGCAGAGTCAGATGCAAAGATAGAGAAATGGATAGGAGGAATATCTAATATAGATGAGCTTCTAGAAAAATCTCCTTTCCTGAAAGAATATGAATTTTTCTTAAAAGAAAAAGTTGAGCTAAATAAGTACATTTTAAGTGAAAAAGAAGAGAAAGTTATAGCGAAAATGCAAAATACAGGTTCTAATGCTTGGTTAAAGCTTAAAGATTCTTTAATATCAAATCACAAAGTTGAGTTAAATATTAAAGGTGAAAAGAAGGAAGTGCCACTTACAGTCGTTTTAAACATGGCTCATGATAAAGATAAAGAAGTTAGAAAAGTAGCTTATGAAGCTGAGATTGAAGCTTATAAAAAGATAGAAGATGGGGTAGCTGCGGCCTTAAATGCAATTAAGGGGGAAGTTCTAACTATAAGTGATTTAAGAGGATATAAATCCCCTTTAGAAATGTCTTTAATTAATTCAAGGATGGATGAAGAGTCTTTAAATGCTATGCTTGGAGCTATGAAGGAGTCTCTACCTATTTTCAGAAAGTATTTAAGAAAAAAAGCAGAACTATTAGGATATAAAAACGGACTTCCTTTCTATGAACTTTATGCACCAATTTCAGATGCTGATATGGAGTTTTCTTATGAAAAGGGAAAGAAGTTTGTTGAAGATAATTTTAGAACATTTAGTGATAATTTAGCTAATTTTGCTAAAATGGCTTTTGATAAGAACTGGATAGATGTTATGCCTAAAGAAGGTAAGGTTGGAGGAGCTTTTTGCGAAAATCTTCATTTTCTAGGAGAAAGCAGATTCTTATTAAATTATGGGAACTCCTTTAATGACGTTGTTACAATGGCCCATGAATTAGGTCACGGTTTTCATGGAGAATGTCTTAAAAATGAAGCGGTACTTAATGCAGATTATCCTATGCCTATAGCGGAGACAGCTTCAACTTTTTGTGAAACAATAGTGATGAAAGCTGGTATAAAAGCTGGAAGCAAAGAAGAAGCTCTATCTATATTAGAAACAGAAATAAGTGGTTGCACACAAGTAATTGTTGATATATATTCAAGATTTTTATTTGAAAGTGAATTGTTTGAGAGAAGAAAAAATGGAGCATTATCAGCTGAAGAAATAAAAGAAATTATGGTGAACGCTCAAAGAGAGGCATATGGTGATGGATTAGATCCAGAATATTTACATCCTTATATGTGGACTTGGAAACCTCATTATTATTATGCAAACAGTAATTTTTATAATTTCCCTTATGCATTTGGATTATTATTCTCAAAAGGTCTTTATGCAGAGTATCTAAAAAGTGGAAAAGACTTCCCAAAAGTTTATGAAGAACTTTTATCAATTACAGGAAAAAATAAGTTAGCAGATGTTACTAAGGTAATGAACATTGATATAAGAAATGTAGATTTTTGGAGAGCTTCCCTTAAAACTATTGAAGAAGATATTGAGGAATTTATTAAATTAAGTTAAGAGGTGTATTATGAGATCTTCATTAAATATTACTAACAAGCTTACTATGCTTAGTGATATGGCAGGTGATTCTGTTTTTCAAGTTCTTGAGTATGATGCTCTAGAAGGAGGAAATAGGATAGAAGATGCTATAAAATTTAAGTTTATGAAAGATTCTGGGATTAAGCTTAAACAAGTAAGGATACTTTTAGATAGTAGTGCAGTAACTCTTGAATCTGGTGTATTAAGCTATATGAAGGGTGATATAGAAATACACTCTAATGTAGGGGGAGTATTAGGCCTTGGTAAGAAATTTTTTGCTAGTAAGGTCACAGGAGAAACCATGTTTAAGCCAATGTACAAAGGAACAGGGGAAATGTTTTTAGAGCCCTCCTTTGGACATTTTGCACTATTAGAGCTTGAAGATGAAGAGATAATAGTTGATGATGGACTTTTTTTTGCGTGTGAAAGTAATGTAGAAGTAGGGGTTTCTAGAGTTAAGAGTTTAAGTTCAATGGCTCTTGGAAATGAAGGATATTTTCAAACTAAACTTTCAGGAAGTGGAATTGTAGTACTAGAGATTCCTGTACCAGAAAAAGAAGTCTTTAAGTGTACATTGATAGATGATACACTTAAGGTTGATGGTAATTTTGTTATGCTTAGAAGCGGAAATATAGATTTTACAGTAGAAAAAGCAGCTAAATCTATAGTAGGTTCAGTAACATCTGGTGAAGGGTTTTTGAACGTATATAGAGGCACTGGGCAAGTATGGCTTATTCCCACTAAATCTGTTTATGATAAATTGGCAATGGAGCCACTTCAAAATCAAAGCAATCCTCAGGGAAATAGCAATACTGAAGTATAGTTGCACCTATATCCTGTAGAAGTTCGAAGAACTTCATTAAAGTCCTTAAAAACTTAAAAAAGAAAAGTGTTTGCATTGACGATTCCCTTTTATTTTGTATAATAATAAGTGGATTGAATTACTTAATGAAAGAGTGAGGTAAATTTTTATGGATAGAATGTTTGGAACAGATGGTGTTAGAGGAATAGCAAATACTGAGCTTACAGCAACTTTAGCTTATAACTTAGGAAGAGCGGGAGCTTATGTATTAACAGAAGGAACTCATAAACCTAAGATATTAGTTGCAAAAGATACTAGAATATCAGGAGATATGTTAGAATCTGCATTAGTTGCAGGAATACTTTCGGTAGGTGCAGAAGCTGTATGTTTAGATGTAATTCCTACCCCAGCAGTTGCCTATTTAACAAGAAAATATGGGGCTGATGCTGGTGTAATGATATCTGCTTCCCATAATCCAGTTGAATATAATGGAATTAAATTTTTTGATGATAAAGGATTAAAACTTTCAGATGAATTGGAAGATGAAATTCAAAGAGTTATAGAAAATAATTTTGAAGATGTACCATCACCAACAGGAGAAAACCTAGGAAGAAAAATTCATGAAATTGCTGCTTTAGAACATTATATAGATTTTGCAAAAGATACAATATCTGTAGATTTAAAAGGATTAAAGGTAGCGTTAGACTGTGCAAACGGAGCTGCTTATGAAGCTGCTGTAAAATGCTTTAGAGAATTAGGAGCAGATGTTTATGTTATAAATAATACTCCAGATGGAACTAATATAAATGAAAACTGTGGATCAACTCATACAGAAGAACTTATGGACTATGTGGTAAGGAAAGGCTGTGATGTTGGATTCGCTTTTGACGGAGATGCAGATAGATGTTTAGCTGTAGATGAAAAAGGAAATCTTGTTAATGGAGATTTCATAATGACTATATGCGCAAAACATCTTAAAGAACTTGGAAGATTAAAAGACGACACTTTAGTTGTAACGGTTATGAGTAACTTAGGACTTATGATTGCTTGCGAAAAAGAAGGCATAAAAACTTCTATAACTAAGGTTGGAGATAGATATGTATTAGAAGAAATGCTTAAGAGTGGCCATGTATTGGGTGGAGAACAATCTGGACATGTAATATTCCTTGATTACAATACTACTGGAGATGGATTAGTAACTGCACTTCAAATAGCTTCAACAATAAAAAGAAGTAAAAAGAGCTTAAGTGAATTAGCTAAGATAATGAAGGAGTTACCTCAAGTATTAGTTAATGCTAAGGTTCCAAATGATAAAAAAGATATTCATGAAAAAGATACTGAAATTAAAAATGAAATAGAAAAAATAGAAAAATCTCTTCATGGATGTGGAAGAGTTCTAATAAGACCTTCAGGAACAGAACCTCTAGTAAGAGTTATGTTAGAAGGAGAAAATCAAGAAGAGATAGATAAGATGGCTAAAGAACTAGGAGCTCTAATAGAGCAAAAAGCTAATAGTTAGAAACGTTAAAAGGCTGAGTTAAGAAATTAACTCAGCCTTTTAACATTGGGGGACTTGAAACATGAAATCAAGTCATATATATTATAACATAATAACTAGAATTATCATAACCTCATGGGGTTAAGGGTAGAATAGATAAGTACAGAGAAAACGATAAGAACAAAAGAAAATCGACAAAAATAGACACGAAAAACAGAGGTTTTTACGAACATAAATTAAAGGTTTAGACAAATAATTCACAAGGAATTAGTCAGATTAGTAAGAAAATTGTGCATTTTAGATATTGATTTATTAAGAAAAGTGAGTTAATTTTATTAAACAAATAAAAAATAAAGAATGTGTTGACTAAATTCGTATCAGAGAGTACAATAAATTAAAAATAAGGATTTATTAACTTAATATTTAGTAGTTAAAAAAATGCTAAGAAGGAGACTTTTGTTTGGAATTTAAAGTTTCAGAGAGTCGGTGGTTGGTGAAAACCGATACTTTTACTAGACAGATATCACTCCAGAGCAGAGTCCAGAAAACTAATTTCATTAATTAGTGAGTAAGCGATCTCCGGTAAGCCCCGTTAAAAGCAAGGGTTTGTTAGAACCGAGTGATATTATACTAAAGGCGGTATATAGAATGATTATATTCCCACCTATAATGATTATATCATTAAGGTGGGTTTTATTTACACAAAAAAAGGGGGATTACTATGGATAAACATGTTTTATCAGTAGTTGTAAAGAATTATTCTGGTGTACTTAGTAGGGTTGCGGGGCTATTTTCTAGAAGAGGATATAACATTGATAGTTTAACCGTAGGAAGAACCGAAAATCCAGAGTTATCTAGAATGACTATAACTATGAATGGGGACAGTGATATCGTAGAGCAAGTTAAAAATCAATTAGCTAAGCTTGAAGATGTAAAAAAAGTTATAGAATTAGATCCAGATTCTTCTGTTTATAGAGAATTGGTTCTCATAAAGGTAAATGCAGATGTTAATCAAAGAGCAGCTATAAATGAGATAGTTAAGATTTTTAGATGTAAGGTTATAGACATTTCCATGGAGACTTTAACTATTGAACTAACTGGGGATGAAAGTAAAGTAGCAGCACTTATTAAACTAATGGATGACTATGGTATAAAAGAAATAGTTAGAACTGGTCTTACAGCGCTAGAAAGAGGAGAAAAAGATATAAGCTCTCATTCTGAATATTTTGAAACTTAATTTGGGGAAAGTTTGTTATTAGGAGTGATTTAGCAATGAGCAATGAAGTATTTATTCTAGATTCAACCCTGAGAGATGGGGCACAGGGGCAAGGAATTTCATTTTCAGTAGAGGATAAGTTAAAAATAGCTAAAGCATTAGATGATTTAGGAGTACATTATGTTGAAGCTGGAAATCCAGGTTCAAATCCTAAGGATATGGAGTTTTTTAAGAGAGTTAATGAACTTAATCTTAAAAACACCAAGATAGTAGCTTTTGGTAGTACTAGAAGGTTAGGGGTTAAAGTTGAGGAAGATAAAAATCTAAAAGATCTTTTAGAAGCTAATACGGAAACTGTAACTATATTTGGGAAAAGTTCAGATTTTCATGTTATAGATATATTAAAGACAAGTTTAGAAGAAAATCTAAAACTTATAAAAGAGTCTATAGAATTCTTAAAAAAGAATGGAAAAGAAGTAATATTTGATGGGGAGCATTTTTTCGACGGATATAAAAGCAATAAGCAATATTCACTAGAAACCTTAAAGGTTGCAAAGGAAGCTGGGGCAGATGTAATAGTACTTTGTGATACTAATGGAGGAACCCTTCCAACAGAGGTTGAAAAGATAACTTTAGAAGTTAGAGAACTTGTTGGAGGAAGTATTGGAATACACTGTCATGATGATATGGGGATGGCAGTAGCTAATTCTATAATGAGTGCAAGTGCTGGGGCAAATCATATACAAGGCACATTTATAGGAATAGGTGAAAGATGTGGTAATGCAAATCTAAGTGCTATAATACCAACTTTAGAACTAAAAATGGGGATGAAGGTTTTAGAGGACGGGGCACTTAATAAGCTTAAAACTGCAGCACTAATAATTTCAGAAATATCCAATATTACACTTAAAGACTATGCACCTTACGTAGGAAACTCAGCTTTTGCTCATAAAGGTGGCATGCATATAGATGCAGTAATTAAAATGTCTAAGTCTTATGAACACATAAATCCAGAGGCTGTAGGGAATTCAAGAAGATTTTTAGTTTCTGAGGTTAGTGGAAAAAGTACAATTCTTAAAGAGGTTCAAAAGATATTTCCTAATATGTCTAAAGACAGTAAGGAAGTACAAACTATCATAGATAAGCTTAAGGAACTTGAACATCAAGGATATCAATTTGAAGGAGCCGAAGGAACTGTAGAATTGGTAATAAGAAAAGTTATAGGAAAGTACAAGCCTTTCTTCAAACTTAACAATTTTAAAGTAATTGGGGAACATCCATCTTTAAAAGGAGATTTTACATCTACAGCATTAATCAATATAAATGTAGAAGGAAAACAAGAAATGACTGTAGCAGAAGGGGATGGACCAGTTAACGCACTAGATAAAGCCTTAAGAAAAGCCTTGGAAATTTTCTATCCACAGCTTAAGGATGTTAGGCTTATAGATTATAAGGTTAGGGTTTTAGATGCAGGGTCAGCTACAGAAGCATCTGTTAGAGTATTAATTGAATCTACTGATGGGTTAGAACATTGGACTACTGTTGGGGTGTCTAAAGATATTATTGAAGCAAGCTGGATAGCTCTTGTAGATTCTATTGAATATAAGTTAATAAAAGATATTGAAAGAAAAGTAAGGATGTATTTTTAAGGGAGTGATGCTGAGGGGAATCATTCCTAGAGTTTATGGAAAAATTATAAATAATTTAGTTAAATAAATAAAAAATATTTTTAAATATTAGGGGGCTAATTATGGAATATAAAGTTGCAGTTATACCAGGAGATGGAATAGGACCAGAAGTTATTGAAGAAACAGTAAAAGTTTTAAATGTAGTAGGTGGTAAATACTCTCATAAGTTCAACTATGAGTATGTATTAGCAGGTGGTATTGCTATTGATGAAAAAGGAACACCTCTTCCAGAGGAAACTTTAGAAGTGTGTAAGAATAGTGATGCAGTACTTTTAGGCGCAGTAGGAGGTCCTAAATGGGATGATCCAACAGCTAAAATAAGACCAGAGCAAGCTTTACTTGGACTAAGAGGAGGATTAAATCTTTATTGTAACTTAAGACCAGCAGTGCTTTATTCATCCTTAAGAGATGCATCTCCGCTTAAAGACTCAATAATAGGAGATGGAATAGACATCTGTGTTATTAGAGAACTTACAGGAGGAATTTATTTTGGAGAAAGAGCTTTATGGAAAGAAGGGGAAGAGGAAATAGCAACAGATACTGAAAAGTATTCAACTTCTGAAGTAAAGAGAATAGCAAAAATAGCTTTTGAAACTGCTATGAAAAGAAACAAGAAAGTGACTTCTGTAGATAAGGCTAACATACTTGAAAGTTCAAGATTATGGAGAAGAGTAGTTGAGGAAGTTCATAAGGACTATCCAGAAGTAACTTTAGAACATATGTATGTGGATAATGCCTCAATGCAATTAGTTAGAAATCCAAGAGGTTTTGATGTTATTTTAACTTCAAATATATTTGGAGATATATTATCAGATGAAGCGTCAATGATTACAGGCTCAATAGGAATGTTACCATCAGCTAGTTTAGGGGAAAACTCTTTTGGTATGTATGAACCTATTCATGGTTCAGCTCCTGATATAGCAGGAAAAGGAGTTGCAAATCCATTAGCAACAATTCTTTCTTCAGCTATGATGCTAAAGTTTACTTTTGGTTTAGTAGAGGAAGCTGAACTTATAGAAAAAGCTGTAGAGAAGGTTCTAGAAGAAGGTTATAGAACTGGAGATATAATGAGTGAAGGGATGAAGCTTATAGGTACTAAGGAAATGGGGGAACTTGTAGTTAATTATATAAAAGAAGGGAAGTAATTAATATGAGAAGCGATAAGATAAAACTTGGAGCTGATAAGGCTCCTCATAGATCACTTTTAAGAGCAGCAGGATTTTCAGATGAAGAGATGAAAAGACCTATGATAGGAATAGTAAGTTCACAAAACGATATTATTCCAGGTCATGTTAACTTAGATAAAATAGTAAATGGTGCTAAAAGTGGAGTATTGCTTGCAGGAGGCACCCCAGTAGTATTTCCAACTATAGGAGTATGTGATGGTATAGCTATGGGGCATGAAGGAATGAGATATTCATTATGCACCAGAGAGCTTATAGCTGATTCAATAGAATGTATGGCAAGAGCACATCAATTTGATGGATTAGTTTTAGTACCTAACTGCGATAAGATAGTTCCAGGTATGATAATGGCAGCACTTAGATTAAATATCCCATCGGTTATTATATCAGGTGGGCCAATGCTTGCAGGAAAGTTTAAGGGAAAAGCAGTTTCTCTTTCTACTATGTTTGAAGCAGTTGGAGCTTATAATGCAAACAAGATGAGTGAAGAAGACTTATGTGATATGGAATCAAGTGCATGTCCTACATGTGGTTCATGTTCAGGTATGTTTACAGCTAACTCTATGAATTGTTTAACTGAAGTTCTAGGATTAGGTCTTCCTGGAAATGGAACAATCCCAGCAGTTTATTCAGATAGAATAAGATTAGCTAAAAATGCTGGAATGGCAATACTTGACTTAGTGAAAAAAGATATAAAACCAAGAGATATAGTTACAGATAACACTTTGAAAAATGCGTTAACTGTAGATATGGCACTAGGTTGTTCAACCAATTCAGTACTTCATTTAACAGCTATAGCTAACGAGGCTAAATTAGAACTTAATTTAGATATGATAAATGAGATAAGTTCTAAAACACCTAATCTATGTAAGCTTGCACCAGCAGGAGATAATCACATAGAAGATTTATATTTTGCAGGTGGAATACAAGCAGTTATGAATGAATTATCCAAAAAGAATTTATTGTATTTAGATGGAATTACTGCTACTACGAAAACAGTTGGGGAAAATATTAAAAATGTAGTAGTTAGAGATTATGATGTTGTTAAACCTATTGATAAACCATATAGCCAAACTGGTGGAATTCAGGTGTTAAAAGGAAATCTTGCTTTAGAAGGAGCTGTTGTTAAAAAGTCAGCTGTACTTCCAGAGATGATGGTTCATGAAGGCCCAGCTAGAGTATTTGATTCAGAAGAAGATGCAATAGCAGCTATATGGAAAGGTAAAATTAAAAGTGGGGATGTAATTATAATAAGATACGAAGGTCCTAAGGGTGGCCCTGGTATGAGAGAAATGTTATCTCCAACCTCAGCAATAGCAGGTATGGGATTAGACTCTTCTGTTGCACTGATTACAGATGGAAGATTCTCAGGTGCTACTAGAGGTGCAGCTATAGGTCACGTATCGCCAGAAGCCGCTGAAGGTGGAATAATAGCTTTAGTTCAAGAAGGAGATATAATCTCTATAAATATACAAGAAGGTAAATTAGAGGTTAATGTTACAGAAGAGGAATTAGCTGAGAGAAGAAGCAGGTGGATATGCCCACCACCTAAAGTGACAGATGGATATCTTGGAAGATACGCCAAACTTGTAAGTTCTGCCAGCAAAGGAGCTGTATTTAAATAATTTATAAGGAGGGGGCTAAATGTTATTAAATGGTTCAGAGATACTAATACAATGTCTAATAGAGCAGGGAGTAGATACTATATTTGGTTATCCTGGAGGAGCAGTATTAAATATATACGATGCTTTATATAAATACAGGGATGATATAAGACACGTGTTGACTTGCCATGAACAAGGTGCGTCTCACGCTGCAGATGGATATGCAAGAAGTACAGGAAAGGTTGGGGTTTGTCTGGCAACATCAGGACCAGGAGCAACTAATTTAGTAACAGGAATTGCTACTGCATATATGGATTCTATACCTATGGTTGCAATAACGGGGAATGTAACCAGACCATTACTTGGTAAGGATAGTTTTCAGGAAGTAGACATTACAGGAATAACCCTTCCTATTACAAAGCATAATTTCATGGTGAGAGATATTAATGAATTAGCTGATATTATTAGAGAAGCTTTTAGAATCGCTCAAGAAGGAAGACCAGGTCCTGTGCTTGTAGATATTCCTAAAGATATAAGTGCACAAAAGGGTGCATATATAAAACAAGAACCAGTGAAAGTTAAGAGAAAAACTGAGTTTATAACAGATAAGGCTCTTGATGAAGTTGCAAAGCTAATAAATCAATCCTCAAAACCATTTATATATGCAGGTGGAGGAATAATCAGAGCAGATGCATCAGAAGAATTGATGGAATTTGCAGAAAAGATAGATTCTCCTACAGCTACATCATTAATGTGCATGGGAGGATTCCCAGTAACTCATCCACTATTTACAGGAATGATTGGTATGCATGGAACTAAGGCTTCTAATCTAGGAGCTTGGGAATGTGATTTATTAATAGCAATAGGTTCAAGATTTAGTGATAGAGTTATAAGCTCTAATTCTAATCTTGAAGGGGCTAAAATAATTCATTTAGATGTAGACCCAGCAGAGATAAATAAGAATGTTAAAGTTGATGCAAGTGTAATAGGAGATGTAAGGGAAACATTAAGAAAACTTATTCCTCTTGTAGAAAAGAAAAATAATAATGAGTGGACAGAAAAAATAAAA
Source organism: Clostridium sp. UBA1652 (assembly GCF_002320975.1). Lineage (NCBI taxonomy): Bacteria > Bacillati > Bacillota > Clostridia > Eubacteriales > Clostridiaceae > Clostridium > Clostridium sp. UBA1652. Next base: position 114,827 of record NZ_DCLI01000090.1, on the reverse strand, counting down.
GGATATAAGGATTCTGTGAAGAATTTAAATAGTAAAAAAGAAGAATTGACTCCAGAATTTTTATTTGAAAAAATAAATGACCTCACAAATGGAGAAGCTATAATAACAACAGAAGTTGGTCAACATCAGATGTGGGCGTCACAGTTTTATAAACATATGAAACCAAAAAGATTTGTAACTTCTGGAGGCCTTGGAACTATGGGCTTTGGACTTGGGGCAGCTATAGGAAGTAAGGTTGGAAATCCAGATAAATTAGTTATTAATATTGCTGGAGATGGGAGTTTTGCAATGAACTGTAATGAGCTTGCAACTGCCTACGCTCAAAAGGCGCCAGTAATTACTATAATAGTAAACAACAATGCACTAGGAATGGTAAGACAGTGGCAGAATTTCTTCTACGAAGAAAGATACTCTCATACCAGTATAAACAGAGGGACTAATTTTGTTAAGCTTGTTGAAGCTTATGGAGGAAAAGGATACTTAGTAGAAAAAAGGGAAGAATTAGAACCTGTTTTAAAAGAAGCCATCAATTCTTCAGTGCCAGTAGTTATTGACTATAGGGTGCATGAGGATAAAAAGGTGTTCCCAATGGTTGCACCAGGAGCACTTATAAATCAAATCATATATGAAGAAGATGTATAAATAATAAGGGGGAGCTAAAATGGCAAAAATGTATTATGAAAAGGACACAAATCTTGAATTATTAAAAGGAAAAAGAGTTGCAGTTATAGGCTATGGAAGCCAAGGACACGCTCATTCACTTAACCTTCATGAAAGTGGAGTAGATGTTGTAGTAGGACTATATGAAGGTAGTAAATCGTGGGAAAAAGCAGAAGCAGCTGGATTGAAAGTTTTAGATACAGCAGAAGCGGTTAAAACTTCAGACGTAATAATGATATTAGTACCAGATGAAAAACAAGCTAAATTATATAGTGAAAAAGTAGCACCAAATCTTACAGAAGGAAAAGCTTTAGTATTTGCTCATGGATTTAATATTCATTATGGACAGATAGTTCCTCCTGCAAATGTAGATGTATTTATGGCTGCTCCAAAAGGACCAGGACATATGGTTAGAAGAACATATACACAAGGATCAGGAGTACCATGTTTAATAGCTGTACACCAAGATTACACTGGAAACGCTAAAGAATTAGCATTAGCATACACAAATGGAATAGGTGGAGCTAGAGCTGGAGTTTTAGAAACTACATTTAGAGATGAAACAGAAACTGATCTTTTCGGAGAACAAGCTGTTTTATGTGGAGGAGTTTCAGAACTTATAAAAACTGGATTTGAAGTTTTAGTTGAAGCTGGATATGCTCCAGAAAATGCTTACTTTGAGTGTTTACATGAAATGAAATTAATAGTTGATTTAATGTATCAAGGTGGAATGAGCTTGATGAGATATTCTATAAGTGATACAGCTGAATATGGAGACTATTCAGTAGGTAAGAGAATAATAACATCTGAAACTAAGAAGGAAATGGAAAAAGTACTTCATGAAATTCAAGATGGTACATTTGCTAAAAACTGGTTAGTAGAAAATCAAGTAAACAGACCAGCGTTTAATGCAAGAAGAAGAATAGAAAAAGAACATCAAATCGAAAAAGTTGGAAAAGAACTTAGAGAAATGATGTCTTGGATCAATGAAAATAAATTAGAACAATAAAAAATAGCTAATTAGCCTAGGGACAAGAGAACTTGCTTCTCTCACAAATCTTTCGCCAAAAGATATAAAGTCTCTAGGCTTTTTATATTATTAATATAAAGTAACATTTTTCTTAATATTTGCATAAATATTAGTATAAGATAAAAAATCACTTGCTTTTGTAAGTGTATATGATAAAATATGAAAGTGTAATAATATATTTGTGAAAGGTGGGATGTATATAGAGTAAGAAAAAATAAGGTTTTAAGAAAATTTTATACAAGCGCCAGAACTTAAGAAGGGATCGGGTATATACTTTTTGAGTTGACGAGGGTTGGGGTTTATCGAATATTTCGGCGGGTGCCCCACGGTATCGCACTACCGTTAACGAAAGGACAAAACTAGGGAGCAATTTCTAGCACAAATCCTATCAGGTGTTAAAGCAAAAAAACTAGGGCTTTTGGACCCTAGTATTTTTATACCCTTTTTTAGTAAAAAAATACAAAAATTATAATGATTGCAAAAAGGAAGGTAAAAAATATGTGCGGTATAGTAGGTTATTTAGGAAGTAAAAAAGCTTCAGATATATTAGTAGAAGGATTATCAAAACTTGAATATAGAGGATACGACTCAGCAGGAGTTGCTGTATTAAATAACGGAGAAATTGAAATAAGTAAATGTAAAGGAAGATTAGCAAATCTTGAAGATAAATTAGAAAAAAATCCTATAGAAGGATCATTAGGAATAGGGCATACTAGATGGGCTACTCATGGAGAACCATCAGATGTAAACTCTCATCCACATTCAAATGAAAGCGAAACAATCAGCGTAGTTCATAATGGTATAATAGAAAACTACGGAAGATTAAGAGAATGGCTTAAAGGTAAAGGGTATAAATTCTTTTCAGAAACTGATACAGAAGTAATACCTAACTTAGTTGATTACTACTACAAAGGAAATTTATTAGAAGCTGTTATGGAAGCTACTAAGAAAATGGAAGGTAGTTATGCTATAGGAGTAATATCTAAAAATGAACCAAATAAAATAGTAGCAGTAAGAAAAGACAGCCCTCTTATAGTTGGTTTAGGGGAAGGCGAAAACTTCATAGCATCAGATATTCCAGCAGTTTTAAACTATACTAGAGATGTTTATTTACTAGAAGATAAAGAATTTGTTGTAATAGATGAAAATGGAGTTGCTTTATATAATGAAGATGGAGATAAAGTAGAAAAAGATGTTTTTCACGTAACTTGGAATGCTGATGCAGCAGAAAAAGGTGGATATGAAGACTTCATGATAAAAGAAATTCATGAACAACCAAAAGCAATAAGAGATACAATGACTTCAAGAATTGCCTTAGGTGAAAAAATCAAACTAGATGATATCTCTCTTACAAAAGAAGATTTAGATAAAATAGATAAAGTATTTGTAGTTGCCTGTGGAACAGCATATAATGCAGGATTAGTAGGAAAAACAGTTATAGAAAGATGGGGAAAAATACCTGTTGAAGTAGATATAGCTTCTGAATTTAGATATAGAGAACCATTAATAACTGATAAATCTTTATTAATAGTTATAAGCCAATCAGGAGAAACAGCAGATACCTTAGCAGTATTAAGAGACTCAAAGAAAAAAGGCGCTAGAGTTATGGCTATTACTAACGTAGTAGGAAGCTCAGTATCAAGAGAAGCAGATGATGTAATATACACTTGGGCAGGGCCAGAAGTTGCAGTTGCATCAACAAAAGCTTATATTACAATGTTAATAGCATTTGATATATTAGCACTTTATATTGCTGAATTAAAAGGAACATTAACAGCAGAAGAGATTGAAGAAATTAAAAAAGAAATGCTTACTTTACCAGAGAAAGCAAAACAAGTTATAGATAACAAAGATATAGTTCAAAGATTTGCAGCAGAACACTATATGGAGAAAGATATATTCTATTTAGGAAGAGGTGTAGACTATGCAATAAGCGTAGAAGGATCTCTTAAAGTTAAAGAAGTAACTTATATCCATTCAGAAGCTTATGCAGGTGGAGAATTAAAACATGGTCCTATAGCTTTAATAGAAGAAGGAACTATGGTTATAACTACTTTAACTCAAAGAAAGTTAATAGACAAAATGGTTAGTAATATAAAAGAAGTTGTAACAAGAGGAGCTAAAATAGCAGGAATTTGCTATGAAGGAGAAACAGAGATTATGGAATCTTTAGACTATCCAATAGAAATTCCACAAACAAGCGATTTATTAGCACCAGTTTTAGCAGTTATACCTCACCAATTAATGGCTTATTATATAGCTAAAGATAAAGGCCTTGATGTTGATAAACCAAGAAATTTGGCAAAATCTGTAACTGTAGAATAGTTTTTATGATATAAAGTTGTTATATTATAAAATAAATACTTGAATTGTAAAATAAGATAAATAGTTGTTATTACAATAAGTTTTGTCAAATATAATGATTTTTATTCAAAAGCACTATTAGAGCAAAGTATTTAAAAAATATTCATATGGGGTGAATTTATGAATAACAAGTTAGTAGAATTATTAGCTGAATATAAAGAGGAAAAAAGATGTCTAGAAATGGGTATCGAATGGTTAGTAGAAAAAGATTATGCTATAGGCAAACTTGAGAAAGTTAATTTAATAATAGCTGATCTTGAAAAATTAATAATTTAATATTTATAAAATACACATTCTTTTTACGAGTGTGTATTTTTTAGTTTAAATTAGGTTTTAAATTATGAGTTTTACTAGAAAAAATGAATATAAGGCATTTGTTAAAAATAGATTTTATATAGAAATAATAAACAAACAACATGTTTTTTTAGAAATTAAAAGATTCTAATAAATCATTTAGTTTCAATTTTATTTAAAAACTACTGCCTATACCTAAGATTTTAGAAAAATCTTTAACGCTTATCTCTCTATAATGTACATTCTTGGATTTATTATATTCCTTAATAAAATTCTTCTGTGAAATCATATAATTCTTGGATAAACACTTTTTAAAATTAAATTTTGTTAATTATTTTAACTAAATGGATATAAAAGGTATATGATTGATTTTTAAGAAACTTTCAAAAATTCAAAAATATTATATCTTCATATAAAAATAGTAAACTTAGATTAAATTGTATGAAGAAATTTTATCTATTAAAAATGAAGAAAAATATAATAGAATGAGTAGTATGATTAAGAAAAGTAATTAGTTAATTCTCTTAAATGGAAATGATTTGAGTTAACAATATTACATGAATGAAAAATTATTGTTACAGATAATTTAATAAACAATTGAGGGGAGGGAAGTATTACTAATTTATTATGGTAATACTATGATGTTATGAAGAAAAAAGCAATATCAGCTTTACTTATTGTTTCACTATTATTTGGAACAGGTATACAAGTATTGGCTGAACCTTTAACAGAAGAACAACAGCAAATACTTGATGAAAAGGGCGAAAAGGTATCAGAAGCTCAAAGCAAGTATGCGGAACTACAAAATAAAGTAGACGAGCTAGATATGCAAATACAGCCAATAGCTATAGCAGTGGAGGAAAATATTGAAAAAATTTCAGATGCAAATAATCAAATAGAAAGCATAAAGAAACAAATACAAGAAACAAAAAAAGAATTAGAAGAAAAAGAGGAGATATTTGGATTAAGAATGCGGGCGCTTTACAAATCTGGTGGACAAGCAAGCTATATTGGGATTTTATTAAGTTCTAATAGTTTAGGTGATTTAATTGCTAAAGCTCAAGCTGTCGGAAAAATAATGAGCTTAGATAAACAAATTATAGGTGATCTTGAGGATAAACAAAAAGAGTATAATGACCATATATCCAACTTAGAAATTAATATTCAAGAAATTGAATTATTAAATACGGATAATAAGGTTAAATTAGATGAGCTGAACAAGAAAAAAGAAGAACAAATGGTATACATAAATCAGGCTAAAGAAGAATATGAAAAGTTTGCTAGTGATTTAGCAACAACAGAGAGAGAATTATATAAACCATTTAAAACTATAATTGATAATTCTGGTAGTACAGTTAATGATTTAAATAATGCTATTTCAACTTTGAGAGAGTTAAGAAAGACTATGAAGAGTTCAGATATTGATAGTGAGTTAGTAAACTTAATTGAAAAAGCAAAAACGCTTGTTCAACAAAAGCAAGCACCAGTTTCTACCCTAAGTAGAGGAGGAAATGTTGCACCTACGAATAGTTCAGCATCAAGTTCAACGTTGCTTTCCATAGCGTATAGTAAATTAGGTGCTAAATATGTTTATGGCGCTAATGGTCCTAATGTATTTGATTGTTCAGGATTTACACAGTATGTTTTTAAACAAGTAGGTATATCTTTATCTAGAACTACATTTACGCAAATAAATGATGGAGTTCCTGTGAGTTATTCTGACTTACAGCCAGGAGACTTAGTATTTACTAGCCCAGGACATATGGGAATATATGTAGGTGGAGGCCAAATAATACATGCACCTCAAACTGGAGATGTGGTTAAAGTATCTAAAATTTGGTCATTCTATGCAGCTAGAAGAGTAATGTAGAGAAAAATACTATGGTGGGGTGCTTTTATTGATTATAGAAGTTTTAATTACTATGGGTATAATATTGTTTTCTGTTCTTACAATATATACGAAGATAAGAAAAAAATCTTCATGTTGTTGTGAAGGAGGAAATGAATTGAAGGAAAAATATAAAAAGTAATATGAATTAAAGTACATTTTTATAATCTCTCCATAATCTCTCCATAATTGTATCTTAGAATATGTATATAGACTAAGTATTAAATATAAGGAGAGCTGAGATATGAAAAAAAGATTTTTAGCGTTAATTGGTACAACCGTATTAACAATAGGTTTGGTAAAGATAGCATATGCAAAAGAAGACATTTATCCTAATAAGTCTAACGTTAATTTATCAATGATGTCTGAAAAGAACAAAAATAGCATGATAAATATAATGAAAGAAAATGGATTTGAAAATGTTGCTAATGCTATGGAAAATAGAGACTTTGAATATATGAGTGAGTTTATGAATAATATGACCGATGAACAATACAATAAAATGATAAATATCATGAAAAATAACGGTTATGAATCAATGGGCAGAATGATGGAATCTGTAGATAAAGAGGTTATGATTAATATGCATAGCTCAATGATGGGAAAAGGCAGTGCACAAGACTCCAAACAATAAACTAATAATTATAAGGAGAATCTCATGATGATTTGAGATTCTCCTTTTTTATGCCTTTATTTATGAATTGTATCCTCATAAGGAATAATATAACTTTATTTTGAATCCATATTTGTAAGACAGATGAGATAACTTAACGGTAAATAAGTAGTTTTAAATTTATAATTAGTGATTAACAATTAATAAAATAAAACTAAAATGGAGGAAAAAATATATAAATTTAAATGTTTTAAAGTAATAGGAAGTTCTTTACTATTAGCATTGGCTTTAGTATCGTGTGGAAACTCAGCAAAAGAGGAAACTAAAACACCTAATACAGAAGATCAAGTTGAAGAGAAAAAAACATCATACATATTCACAGCTAATGAAGGTGGAAGTATATCTATAATAGATATTGCTACTAAGTAATGAGGATAATAATGTATCTATAATTAATGATAAAAGTTATAAGGTTATTAATAATGTAGCCGTTGGGAAAGGACCTCATGGTTTTAGGATATCTGCAGATAGTAAATATGCGTATATTGCTAACATGGGAGAAGACACAGTAAGTGTAGTTGATATTGCAGGAAATAAGAAAATAAAAAAATAAAGGTAGGAAGTACTCCAGTAACTACAGGGGTGACTGAAGATAGCAAGACATTAGTGGTTACAATAAATGCTGAAAATTCTATAGCAATAGTTGATTTGAATTCAGATAAAGTTGAAAAAATTGCAATAGGAATAGGGCCAGCCCAAGTTTATTTATCGCCAGATAATAAATATGCATATGTTGCTAATCAAGGAACTGAAAAGAATACTTCTAATACTGTTTCAAAAGTTGACTTAACAACAAAACAAGTAGGTGCAACGATAGAAACTGGAAAGGGAACTCATGGTGTAGTAGTAAGTTCTGATAATAAATTCGTATATATTACTAATATGTATAATAGCACAGTTAGTGTTATAGATAACAGTACAAATAATGTAATAGATACCATTTCAGTTGATAGTATACCTAATGGTATAAGTATTAATGTAGATTGTCAACTACTTTTGACCCACTTTTGCAAATAAAATTGACCCATCAATATTTAATTTATAACGCTAAGATCATACCCGCTTTCGCGTAAGCGGCACATATTAATTTCAATACTTTTGGTGCTTTGACTAATTTTAATATACTTAGATATTTCTATAAGCCTATCTTGAAGTATATCTATATTTAGTGCATCGATAGGATCTTTATAATAAACTTTTTCAGGAATAGATACTACAACTTTTGTAGCATCATCTTTTCCTTTGTTTATTAAATCTTCCATACTCATAAAAGTACTAGACCCCTCAGAGGAAAGTTCATATCTCTTAAACGGTCTATTATATACGTAATTAGTATATTTCTTCAATAACCTAACAAAATAGTCATAATTAATTGAAGTGGTATTGGCGACAAACTCTTTTGCTGCTTTTTTTCCTTCATTATTAAATATATGTATAAACTTTTCATAATCTAAATATTTATGATCATGTTTCATTGTAAAATCCTCCTATTTAATCCCCTTTACTCTATAGCTATCCCCTGTTATACTTATTAAGTGACAGTGATGCATTAGTCGATCAAGTATTGCAGTTGCAGCTAATTTGCTAGTAAATATTTTATCCCAATTACCTAGTGGTATATTGGTAGTTATTATTAGAGAGCTTTTTTCATATCGTTGGCGGATGATTTGAAAGAATATGCTCTCTTTTTCTTTATCCATTTGAAAATGACCTAATTCATCAATTATTAATAGATCTACTTTTCGCAAGGCTTTAAATTTACTTTCTAAAGAGCCTTGAAGATAGCTAGCATACAACTTGTCCATAAATTCTTGAGCTGTAGTAAATAATACCTTAAACCCATTTCTACAAGCTAATACTCCTAGTGATATACTAATATGACTTTTGCCGACGCCTGGCGGGCCGATTAAAATTACATTTTCTTTGTTATTTATAAATGTTAGTGTCTCTAAATCCCTTACTTTAGCTTCATTAATTTTATCAGGAAAGGAAAAATCAAATCCATCCAATGTTTTTATTCCCTCAAATTTTGCAGCCTTAATATTACGCTCAGTATTTCTTTCTTTTTTTCCTTTAGCCTCGATGTCTAATAATCTTGCTAAAAATTCTCTATGTCCAAGATTATTTTCGATAGCGTAAGCTATTTCTTCTTCATAGTTTAACTGAATATCTAACAATTTAAATTGCTTAAGAAGAGATTTAATATGGTCTGGTGCTGTGTTAATCCTGTCTTTCATAATTAAAACTGATCCTCCTCATAATAAGATAAATCACGGCTAGTTTCACTTATAGTAAGGAGTTCATCTTCTGAATTCATGCCTTTTACAATATTAAAATACTGTGTTTTTAATACGGTTTTTATAGCTTTAATTTCATAGATATTATTATCAATACAATACTTTAAAATTAAGTCTAAAGAGTCGATATCATATAACTCCTTGAATTTAATTATTTGACGCAAGTGATAACTAGGTTGCTTTAAATAGGGAATACAATTTTTGTAGAATACCTTCCCGTTAGAAAATGTATTTTCAAATTGTCTTATTATTTCAGGGATAGATTTTGGTGCAATATTATTTAAATCACCATAGTGAGTGTCTATTGTAATCATTTTCCCCTTATCTTTTATAATTTCATGAGATGCAATTATATCTAAAGCTTTATTAAATATTTCTAATTTATATCCTAATGTTATTCTAAATGATACTTTTTTACCTACATATTCAACAGGTACGCTATACTTTACAGCATCTACAGAAATATATGAATCTAAACTTACTTTTCTCTCTTTAAGGTCACAAATTATAAAAGGTTTACTTCTTAACGGTATTAAATGTGGAGATTCTTCTAGAAAGAACTCATTTGTTATTCTTCGCGTAGTTCTGTGGACAGAATTATTAGCTTCCTCTATAAATATATCAGCTGCTTGATTTAATTCAGTCATAGAATTAAACTTATTTCCTTTCACAAATTGTTCTTCAATATATTGAAAAGGTCTTTCTACTTTACCTTTGGGTCTCGCCCTGTAAGGGTTGCAGGCATTTAGAGATATTCCTAGATAATGTGCTAATCTTAATGCATTAGTATTAAAATTAACTTCATCCCCAGCTTTATTAGAATCTACTAAAGCTTTTGGATTATCTATTAATAATTCTTTTGTTACGCCTCCAAATTTCTTAAATAATAAGTGTATTGCTTCATATGTAGCTTCGCCGTCGCAAGACTTAGAAAATATAATAGCTTTTTTCCTTGATGCTGATAAAATTAATGAAAAACAATAAACTGTTATTTTTTCACCACCTATAGTCATTACATAATGTGCCCAATCAAATTGTGATTGATCACCTAAAGGTGTTTCGATACGTTTCGTAGCTTTTAATGGAATATTAATTTTATCTTCTTTTAGTTTATTTAAATATCTGTATACTGGCGATATGCTTCCAGCATACCCAATTTTCTTTAACTCTCTATAAATTCTTGTCCCAATGAAGTTATATTCGGGATCAAGGTACCAAACTCTGATTTCTTCTAGATAATCATCAATTTTTGTTTCATATTCTCGCTTCTTATAATTAGGTTCTTCTTCAAATCGTATTAATCTTTTAACTGTATTTCTGGATATTTTTAATTCTCTGGCTATTTGCCGAATCGGAACTCCTTTCTTATACATTGTTTTGACTGTTATCCAATCTCTCACATCTTTCACCTTTATTCCTCCTAATCTTTGGTTCAAAGATTAGGATAGTTTATCCATTATAGGTGGGTCAACTTTACTCGTTAAAGGTGGGTCAGTTTTAAGTATAAATCAACAGTGTAGTGAACATCTTCATATATTTGTTCAAGCTTATTATTAGTATCATTGTAATTATTTAAGATTTTTTTTGAATAATTTATTCTGTATTTTTTGCTAAATAAGTATCGTAACAAATTCATCATTAGTATTCTCTCCTTATGTTTTCTTATCTATAAATTAATTATAAAAAAGAATTATGGAGGAATTATGGAGGTGTATATTATTCTATAAATATAGTAAAAAAGCTTTGATAGGACTTATATTATCAAAGCTTTTTAGATGCAATTTTAAAGACAAGAATTAACTTTACTTGCAATCTTATATAATATTTTATAATCATCGCCAAATGTACATAAAGACTCACAGTTTTTATATAAGTTAGAAAACAATATATATCTTAAAGTGATACATTCTATATCTTTGAAAGATGGACGTTTTAATTGTGTAATTATTTCTTTTTCTCGTAAATCAGGCGCTACTAGAAAAAAATTAGATTCTTTTGAACCTAGTGATAATCCTAAATCAATTAATCGCAGAATTCCTGAGTATATAGAAGTACTTTTTTCAACTTCGAAAGCACATTCAATTTCATTGGATTGCTTATTTATCCAGATAACATCAATAAGTGATATTGTCCTTAAGACTTCTTTGGGAAGAGATAGAGATGGTAGTTCAGGAATAGTAATAAACTCCAAGCTTTTACCATTAAGAGACCTTGTCCTATCATTTATTGCAACAAAAACATCATAACCTAAGGAATTACCAATCTCAGTTAATAAAAACTGCATTTTAAGATGTTCGGATTCTTCTTTAATTTCATTCTGGACTTCGAGATGGCGTTTATTTAAAGCCTTCTCTAATTTAGCTTTTTCAAATTTTAGTGATACCTCCCAGTTTTCAGTCAAAGAAATTTTACCAATACCTATATCGAATAATAATCCAGAGATTGCACCTAAGTCTTTTGACAATAATGGATTAAGTTCTTCATTCGTTCTTATAATTGCTTCTCTCATTTGTAAATAATCAGTCCATGAACCAAGCTTCTTTTTATCAGAAAATATAGCATTAAAACCATTTACCATAGCTGTATTAAACGGAGGTATTAGTGTAGGATGCAAAAAATAAAGTATATTTGCTACAGCAGGGCCTAGACCTTTAATTTTATAACTATCTAGTTTTATAATTTCTTTTATTAGCTTATCTGCACTATTAGCTGATAAACAAGATTCTAAGAATTGTCCAAATATTATTTTATTTTCTTCATTCTCATAAATATCCGGAATTCTAAGTTTTGGTTTCCAATAGAACGGATGAGCAGCACCTTCAAAAACTTGTTTTTGTTCAGTAATACATTTTAAAACAAATTCAAGTGGAGAACCTTTAAAATCATTTCCGAATGAGTTAGTTTTAATAGAATTAATAATATCAATTACTCCTCGACGAATAGATCGAAAAGCTTTCATTCTAGTTTCATTATGTATAAACCAAGTGTTATAGACTGATTCTGAATCTACCTTATATTGATTAACAATTTCAATTAATTTTGTATCACTCATTATTTATGCCTCCGATAATATACATTATGATATAATATAGAATAACATAAAATGTAAGTAATTTATATAAAATGGTAATGAAAATTATAAAAAATATATATGATAAAAAGTGTTTATTTGGCTTGAATACTTATATTTAACTTAATGTTTAATAATATGGAGATCTTATAAACTAGTAATTATTAATATCACATATTACCAATAAAGTTTCATATATATAATAAAATAATAAGTAAAGTAAATTAATAAAAAGTAAAACATATCAATGGGATATATTTTACTTTTTAATACTTTAGATTTATATCTAATTATTGATTTTAAAGTATTCAACCATAGAGCTTAGATCCTCTGTCATTGAAGTGAGGTTAGTAGATGTTGAAGAGATTTCTTCCATAACAGCTATTTGCTCCTGAACGCTTGAACTTATATCTTGAGAAGTAAGGTTTAATAACTTTGTATTTTTAACTATTTGATTCATGTTTTGTGCAATATTATCAGTCGATTTAGTCTGACTATTAGATTGTACAGATATTTCTTCTATAGTATCAGTTAATATGTTCATATTCTGTATTATATAATTAATTTGCTTTTCAGTATCTTTTGCAACAGAAGCTCCAGCATAGACCTTACTTTCCGTTAACTGAATATTACTAACAGAAATACCTATTTTAGATTTAATATCTAAAATCATATTTTCAATATTATATGCTGCCGAAGCACTTTCTTCTGCTAGTTTTCTAACCTGATCAGCAACTACAGAAAAGCCTTTACCTTGCTCACCAGCCCTAGCGGCTTCTATTGCAGCATTTAATGCTAACATATTTGTTTGATTAGCTATATTAGTTATCATTGAAGTTATTTCACTTATTTTGTTAGATAAACTATCTAAATCACTTATAGTATTTTTAACTTTTTTTGTTGCATCTTCAATTTCTTCCATTGTAGAGACTACAATATCAACGGATTTTTTACCTTTAAATGAATAATCTCTAAAGGTTAGTGAATTATTTTTTGCTTCAATAGCAAGTTTAGAAACACTGCTTGAGCTTAAGGATATTGAATCTATATTTATGCCTGTTTCTTCTACGCTTTTAGATATGTTTTCTATACTGTCTGTAATATTAATAATCTTCTTTCCTATATCATTTGTTACATTAGTTATACTATCAATAGAGTATGATAGGTGCTCGCTACCTGAATTAACTTCAGTAGAAGTAAATTTTATTTTACTTACAATGTCTTTGAGGTTCTTGCCAGTATTATTTAAGGCAGTAATAAGTATGCTTAATTCATCTTTAGATATTGTATTTAATTGATCGGTTAAGTTTCCATTAGCTATGTCTTTAGCAAAAGAGATACTTTTTTGAAGTGGTCTTAAAATAGATGAAGATATAAGGATAGTCAGTATAGCACTTATAATTATTGCTATTATAGAGAATATCATAACAACTTTTACTACGTTATAATAAATATTCATACTGATCTCATACTTTTGTTTTGATTCGTCGATATTATTTTGAGCTATAATATCTATTTTTTCTTCTATACTTTTAAATAACTTAGAATTCTCCTTTGAGAGAGCTAAAGCCTCATCGGTATTATTTTGCATACTTTTATCAATTACGTTTTTTTGTTGTAATCTGACTTTAGATACAGTGTCTATTATAGTATTTACTATATCTATGCTATTAGCATGAGTAGATTCCTTATATTTATTTAAATTTTCAATTATTCCATTGTCATAAGCATCATCTAGATGCATTGTATGTTCTTCTTTTTCTTCTAATGTTAATGATAAAAGTACATTTTTTTCAGCTAACTGAACTTTGGCTACATAATATTGAGCATCTTTTATATAATTTATATCGGATACTTTATTATACATATCCTCAACATTATGATTTATTTGCTTCATATCATATAAGCCTACAGTGGCTAATAGAAACATAAAACTTAAAGTGATTCCAAAGGAAAAAAATAATTTTTTTCTTATAGTATATTTCACGTGTATTTCCTCCAATAAATAGTAGTTGTATATAAATAGGATAAATAAGTGACTACCTCATTTTATTAATAAGTAATCTTAATTACCACATTTTACATAAGAATATTCTATAAAATAATTATGTAGAAATTATGTAAATACATTTAAAATAATAATCCTATCAAAATGTTTATTTGATAGGATTATTACGGATTTGTATTTATATAAGATTGTAAGAATACAGAAGCCTATAGGGGAAATAGGCTTCTGAAAATGTAGAAACTTAATTTATAATTCTACAATGAAAAAGTTATTAATCAATCAAATAAAACTGAATATCAACTGATTACAATTATATTTTAACAAAAAACTATGTAGAAATTATAAAGAATTAAGCAAAGAATCACTTAAGTGGTAGCTCTATAATAAATTTAGTTCCTTCATTAAGTTTACTTTTAACTGATATTTTCCCATCATGAGACTCAACAAGTCTTTTAGTAATAGTAAGACCTATACCGGAGCCACCAGTATTTTTAGCTCGAGATATATCACTTCTATAGAATCTTTCAAATATATAAGGAATATCTTCCTCAGGAATACCTATTCCGTTATCAATAACTTCTATTAGTATAGTATGTTTTTCTTTCTTTAGTATTATTTGAACTTTACCATTTGGTATTAAATATCTATATGAATTTGAAAGTAAGTTATTCATTATCTGTCTAAACTTATCTTTATCTACTTTTAAGTTTATATCTGGAGTTATTGAACTAGTTAACTGATAATTTTCTTTAATATATAAGGGTTTAAATGTGTCTATAATTTTTTCTAATTCTTTAGATATGTTAATGTTAACCTTGTTTAAATTAACATTAGTTTCTTCAAGTTTAGCTAAATTACGTAGATTATCTACAAGTTTTGTAAGTCTGTCTATTTCTTCATGAAAAGTTTCTAACCTTTCAGTAGTGGGTTCCCATATACCATCAATAAATGCTTCTAGGTGGGTCTTAAGTGTAGTTAATGGAGTCCTAAGTTCATGTGAAATATCTGAAGTTAATCTTTTTCTAAGCATTTCTTGATTATTTAAAGTTTCAGCTAAATAATTAATAGAATTAGAGAGTTCATATAGTTCTTCAGTATTTGTATTAACTAAGGATCGTACCTTAAGGTCTCCATCTCTCATTTTGTTGGCTATATGAGTTATATTAGTAATAGGTTTTGAAATTTGTTTCGAAATCACTATACTAACTATAAATCCAAAAAATAGAGCAATTATAGTTGATAATATAAATGACTTATTTAGAGTATTGATAAATGTAACAGAACCAGCGGATAGATAAGAAGTTCCAAAGTAACCAATAGTCATAGCTCCTATATTTTTATCATTTTTAGTTAAAATGTAATCGCTTTCAGTGTAATCTTCTAGAGTCATCATATAGAAATTAGTGGTTGATGATTCCATCATATTTTGCATCATATTTCTGTGTTGAAGGTGGGAGCTTCCTGAAGTATAAATAACATTATTATTTATATCTTTAATCTCTATATATAATTCCTGAGTTTCAGAATATCTTTGTATTTCATCTTTATTTATATTTGAGAATTGATCTTGTTCATTGTATATATCTTCAACGAGTTTTATTATGCTATCAATTTTTGTTTTATGTTCGTGAACTAAATATTGTTGAAAATTTTTGTTTACATAATAATTTGAAATAAAGCTTGTTAATATAAGTGATATTAGAACAGTTATATGAAAAGCTATGGATAGTTTTTTCACTAACGATAGTTTCATAAGGTCATCTTAGTAGGGCTTTCAATAAATTTATAACCCATACCATAAATAGTCACTATATATTTAGGATCTTTAGGATTATCCTCAATTTTTTGGCGAATATTTTTTATATATGTATCTATAGTTCTATCAAAACCTTCATAATCTACTCCAAAAGCTTTATCTACTATCTGTTCCCTTGAAAGTACTTGATGAGGATTTGTGATGAACACAGTAAGTACTTTAAACTCGTTAGTTGTTAAACTTATATTTATATGTTGCTTTTTAGCAACAAACTTATTTATATCTACTTCTAAATCACCATTATTAAAAACTAAAACATCATTTACTGGAATTGTATTTCTATAAGTTCTCCCAAGAAGTGCTTTTACCCTTACAACAAGTTCACGAACACTAAAAGGCTTAGTTAAATAATCATCTGCTCCTATGGATATTCCTTCGATCCTTTCATCTTCATCCACCTTTGCAGTAAGCATTATAATTGGAATATTGGATGATTCTCTTATGATAGTACATACTTTTTCTCCTGAAATTTTAGGAAGCATTAAGTCTAATATAATGAGGTGTAGTGTCTCTGTATTATAAATATTTAATGCAGACTCACCGTCAATTGCAGTAATTATAGTAAAGTCCTCTTTTTCTAAATAGACTTTACATACATCTAAAATATTTTGTTCATCGTCAACAATAAGTATTTTATATTTATTATTCACAGTATCATCTCCAATTAGAGTAGTATAGTATTATTATATTCAATATAAATAAAAAAACTAGGGAGAGTACCTAGTTTTTTATAAGGTTAGAACTTTTATATTTTCTTTTTTTTAAAAAAGAGAATAATTATTTAATGTATTTATTTCTAATTTCTTCTAGGTTTGCAGAATTCATGTCACTTACTGATTCGATTAATCCAAGTAATTGACCATCATAGAATATTCCATATGGACCGGAGCTATCTATAGTAAATTGTAATTCAACAATTCCCTTTTTCCCTGTAAATTCTTTAACTAAATCTCCCGTATACATATCTTTTATGAAAAAGTCACTTTCAGGGTTAACGAAAGAAGTCAAATCTAATGAAAGATTGGTATTAATACCTTTATTAATTACAATAATAAGTGGATCTATCTCATATCCAATTCCTTTTATGGTTATTTCTTGATTTTTGCTTGAAATTTTAGCTTTTTTTACTAATCTATCAGTAGACACCTTACTTATATCATTCCCGTAGATACTTGGCTTTATCTCTTGTGAAGCAGATTCAGAGGAAGTATCACCAGAGGAGTCTCCACTAGTTCCAGATATAGAATCAAGATCATCTACGACCTTTATAGTTCCACCAATCATACCCATCCAACAACTAAACTTAATATCCTTACTTCCTGGAGTAAATTCTAATATATTTTCTCCACTTTTAAGTTTTAATTGTTTATTTAAAGACGGAATTACTAGGGTGCTATTACAAGAATTAAGCTGTTTTCCATCAACAATTAACCTAACAGGAGTCCCTTTTTCAATATATGATACACTTGGAGTATAGCCTCTGCTACTAGCAGTCATTTTTAAAATTTGAACTCCGTTTTCTAGAGTTGCTTTATTTGAGGAATCTGAAGAAGCAGAGCTTTTGTTATTAGTAGATGAACTAACCTCTCCGTTAGTAGTTTTGATTTCTTCAATCTTTGATGAAAGCAAATTCAATGGGCTAATATTTATGCCAGCTAGTGATAATCCACGGTTTCCCATAATAAGACCAAGAACAACTATAAGAATTCCACTAAATTTTAGTATTTTTTTTGTGTAACTTTTACTTAGAAGTCCTGATATTGCACCGAATGTCAGCATCAGTGGAACTGTACCTAAAGAAAATATAAACATAGATAAGGCACCTTTTACGGCACTGCCTGTACCTAAAGCGAAAAGTTGCATAGTTTGAAGTGGACCGCAAGGCATAAGTCCATTTAAAAGACCTACTAAAAATGGAGTTCTGTTTTTACTCTTATTATTACATGCAAAGCTGGGTAATTTAAGATTGAATCTTCTGAATATACTAAATCCAGCCATATTAAACCCCATCATAACCATAAATACTCCAGCGAATATTTGAAGAATTGCCTTAGCCATAATTGAAAGAGAAAATACTGATCCAATAGCACCAACTATACCACCTAAAATAGTGTAAGATATAACTCTTCCTAGATTATATAACATTGCTGGTTGCATAGATTGAAATTTATTTTTACTTTCTTTTAATAAGCTTTGTGAAAGCATTATACCACCACACATACCTACACAGTGAATAGAAGTAAAAACACCAACTATAAAGAGTACTGCATAAGATGCATTATTAAGTTTTGAATCCATGTCAAAACCACTAGTGTTTAATCCAAGTAGTACAATGGCAGCCACTATAATAAGAAGTCCAATAATCTTATAACCATTAGATTTCTCAGTACTATAACCAGCATTTCGTATGGCTATTTTAATTTTTCTTATTGTACATAAATCTTCATCATATTCAACTATAGCAGATTGCCTAGTATAATTTGCTTTGACATTCAATACTCCATTTAATTTTCTTATAGACCTTTCAACTCGACTTTCACAAGATGTACAGGTCATATCATAGACTTTAAGTCGTTCTCTTTTAATACTCATAAAATCCTCCAATTATTATGTTATATATTTTAAGTTATAAGTAAAATATATAAAATAATTATGTAAGTTATATGAAGACTAAATATGTCTTCATATAATCTTTAAAAATAATTGTTATAATTTTAAAAACATACTATTTTAAAATAAATGTGGAGGAAAAATTATGAATAAAATTTTAATAATAGAAGATGAAGAAAGAGTAGCAGAGATACTGAAAGCTTACTTAGAAAAAGCTGGTTACGAAGTTTTTACTGCCATTAACGGAAGGAGTGGACTCGATATATTTAAAGAAAAAGAATTTAATTTAGTAATACTTGATCTAATGTTACCAGATATATCTGGTGAAGAAATTTGTAAAATGATAAGAAATACATCAGAATTAAATAGAGTTAATATGAATAACTCAGATGTGCATATTTTTATGCTTACAGCTAAAGGTTCATTAACAGATAAAGTTGAAGGATTAAATATTGGTGCTGATGAATACTTAGTAAAACCTTTTAGTCCAAGAGAATTAGTTGCAAGAGTAAATGCATTATTTAGAAGATTAGATTTAAGCAATACAAATAATTCATATCTGTCATTCAATGAAGATAAATTAATTATAGATTATGAAAAAAGAGTAGTAAAAATAAATGGAGAAGCTATTGCAATTACTACAAATGAATTTGATATACTATATACTTTAGTTATAAATAAAGGAAAAGTATTGTCAAGAGAACAAATTATAGACAAAGTTTTTGGGATTGACTTTGAGGGGTATGATAGAACTATAGATGTACATATCAAAAATATTCGTAAAAAAATAGAAGAAGATAGCAGAAATCCTAAATATATTATAACAGTAACTAAAGTAGGATATAAGTTTGGTGGTGAAAGATAAGTGCAGAGTATTAGAAAAAAATTAAGTATATTACTTGCAACATCGTCTATTACTGCAATACTTCTTATAACTTTATTTGTTAATATAAATATTAATATTCAGTTCAATAAATATATGCTAGATACACAAAATAAGAGATATGAGAGAATTGTAGACTATTTTAAAGAAATATATAAAAGAGATAGAAAATGGAGTGAAACCTCTGGAGGGGAATTAATTCATGAAGCTTATATGGGTAATTACTGTTTGACTCTTCTTGATGAAAATAAAAATGTCGTTTGGGGTATGAATCCTAGTGAAATGAGATTTACTAGTATGGGAAAAGACAAGGGGGTATATACATCTAATACATATGAAATAAAAATAGACGAAAAGGTAGTAGGATTTGTTGATATAGGTCAATACTCCTCATTGCTATTAAGCGAAGAAGACATAAATTTCAAAACATCTATAAATACTAGTATTGCAATAAGTGGTATTATTACTGTAATAATCATTTTTGCTATGAGCTTATATTTTTCTAAACAATTCTCTTCTCCAATTAAAGATGCAGTTAATATGTCTGTTAATTTATCTAAAGGAAATTTTGATTTAAAGTCTAATACTAAAAGTAACATTGAGGAATTAGAAAATCTAAGAAGTAGTACAAATATATTGGCTAAAAAGCTTAATTATCAAGATGTGCTTAGAAGAAGATTAGTTTCTGACATATCGCATGAAATCAGAACACCTTTAAATATACTTCAAAACAACCTTGAAGCAATGATAGATGGAATTTTTCCAGTAACTACAGAAAGGTTAAATTATTTGAATGAAGAAGTAATTAGGTTCGGGAAATTATTGGATAATTTAAATACACTGAAAGAGTTCGAATCTGAAAGTATTAAACTAAATTTCCAAGCAATAGTTTTAGATGAATTTATAATGGAAATATTCAGAGATTTTTATATTCATGCGAAAGATAAAGGAATAAAAATGGCTTATAATGTAGATTTCAATAATAATTATACCTTGATAGGAGACAAAGATAAATTAAAACAAGTATTTATTAATTTGATATCAAATGCTATCAAATTTTCTAGAAAAGGAGATACAATTAAAATTAATCTCTATGCAAATGATAAAAATATAACCATTGAAATTCAAGATACAGGAATAGGCATTAGTGATGAAGACCTTCCATTTATTTTTGAGCGACTTTATAGAGGAGATAAAAGTAGACATCATATAGAAGGTAGTGGTATTGGATTGACAGTAGTCAAAAATATATTACAATTGCATTTTGCAAGTATTGATGTAGAAAGTAAAAAGAATATTGGAACAACTTTTACAGTAAAATTTAATAAGTTTGCCAAAATATAAAATTTATTAGTCAAGAACTCCTTCCAGTGGAGATTTGAAAGAGTTTTTATTACTGTATATAAAATGATTATAAGAATATATTTCTTCATATATTCTTCATAAGAATTATTTATTATATAACTGTGGATAAAGAAATTTTTAAAGGAGTTGTAGTAATATGAAAAATACGAAAAAAATAGTCGATATAATTTATTTTCATTAATGGCAGAATTTTTTGTCGGATGTAGTAGAAGTTAAACTTGCTGGTAATGGATGGGTATTTGAAGCTACAATTGAAAATGATAGGTGGATGAGGATAAATCCAAGCCAGATAGGTAGAATTTACTATATAAAAGAATATTTTTTTATATCCAACCCACCCCCGGTATGTGGGGTAGGCAAGTGTTTTAATAAGTCTTTTAAATAGGTGCATGTAATTACATTAAAAGTAGATAGACATACATTGGAGGGAGTAGAATAATGAATCAAGAGAAAAATAAAGCTTTGATGGCATTAAGAACTTCTAAGGGGCAAATTGAAGGAATAATTAAAATGATAGAAGATGAAAGATATTGTGTGGATATATCAAACCAAATTATTGCAGCACAAGCTCTTTTAAAAAAAGCTAATATGCTGATTTTGAAGCAGCACATACATCATTGTGTAAAAGATGCGATAAATAGAAGTAATGGTGAAGACAAAATAGATGAGATAATAGGTATTTTATCTAAGATAACAGACAAGTAAGTATTATAAGATTCGTAAGGAGGAAATTTATATGGCAATAAAGTCATTAAAAATAGAGGGAATGACCTGTGCGTCATGTGCAAAAGCGGTTGAAAGAGCATCTAAAAAACTTCAGGGTGTTACTGAAGCAAATGTAAATTTTGCAACAGAAAAGCTTAATATTCATTTTGATGAAACAAAGGTAGCTGTATCTGATATTCAATCAGCTGTGGAAAAAGCTGGTTATAAAGCTATAATTGAATCTAGTACTAAAACATTAAAGATAGAGGGAATGACTTGTGCAGCCTGTGCAAAAAATATTGAAAAAGTTACAAAAAAACTTGAGGGAGTAATTGAGTCTAACGTAAATTTTGCAACAGAGAAATTAAATATAAGTTATGAAGCTTCTTCAGTTAGGATTTCAGACATCAAAAAAGCTATTGAAAAAGCAGGCTATAAAGCTTTAGAGGAAGAAAGTACCACTATAGATATAGATAAAGAAAGAAAAGAAAAAGAAATAAAACTATTATGGAAGAAGTTTATTGTTTCTGCAGTTTTTACAGTTCCACTACTAATTATAACTATGGGACATATGTTTGGAGAGCGTTTCGGATTTCATTTGCCAGAGATTATAAACCCAATGGATAATGCTAGAAACTTCGGTATAATACAATTAATATTAGTTCTTCCAGTTATGGTTGCAGGATATAAATTCTTTACAGTAGGATATAAATCCTTATTTAGAAGAAGTCCTAATATGGATTCTCTTATTGCAATAGGTACATCTGCCGCATTCTTATACGGAATATTTGCAATTGTACAGATTTATAGAGGAAATGTTGATTACGCCTATGATTTATATTTTGAAGCAGCTGGTGTAATTATAACACTCATTTTGTTAGGGAAATATCTTGAGGCTGTTACAAAAGGAAAAACTTCTGAGGCTATAAAAAAACTTATGGGGCTTGCGCCTAAAACAGCAATCATCATTAAGGATGGTAAGGAAATAGAAACCCCTATAGATGAAGTAGAAGTAGGAGATGTTATAGTAGTTAAGCCAGGGGAGAAAATGCCTGTAGATGGTGAAGTTGTAGAAGGAATTACTTCAGTTGATGAATCTATGCTCACTGGAGAGAGTATTCCAGTAGAAAAGAATATAGGAGATAAAATAATAGGTGCTAGTATAAATAAAAATGGTACCATAAAATATAAAGCTACAAGAGTAGGTAAAGATACAGCTCTTGCACAGATTATTAAATTAGTAGAAGATGCTCAAGGATCTAAAGCTCCAATTGCAAAATTGGCAGATATAATCTCAGGATATTTTGTTCCTGTTGTTATTACGATTTCTATAGTAGCATCATTGGCTTGGTACTTTATTGGTGGAGAAACAGGAATATTTGCATTGACTATATTTATATCTGTACTAGTAATAGCTTGCCCTTGTGCTTTGGGATTAGCAACCCCAACAGCTATTATGGTTGGAACAGGAAAAGGTGCAGAATATGGAGTTCTTATAAAAAGCGGTGTAGCTCTAGAAACTGCACATAAGATAAAAACAATAGTATTTGATAAAACAGGTACAATAACAGAAGGAAAGCCAAAGGTTACAGATATAGTTGTTTCAAATGGAATAGATGAAAATAAATTGCTACAATTAGCAGCATCAGCAGAAAAAGGTTCAGAACATCCATTAGGTGAAGCTATAGTAAAGGATGCTGATGAAAAAGAATTAAAGATTTTGAAGCTTGATTTCTTTAAAGCAATTCCAGGACATGGTATAGAAGTTAAGATAGATGGTAAAGCAATTTTACTTGGAAATAGAAAGCTTATGATTGAGAGTAATATATCATTAGAAGATTTAGAGGAAACTTCACATAGATTAGCAAGTGAAGGTAAAACGCCAATGTATATATCTATTGATGATAAAATAGCAGGTATAATTGCAGTTGCAGATACTGTTAAAGAAAATAGTAAAAGGGCAATCGAAAAACTTCATGATATGGGAATTGAAGTAGCTATGATAACTGGAGATAATAAACGAACTGCTGAAGCTATAGCAAAACAAGTTGGTATAGATAGAATTTTAGCAGAAGTTCTACCTCAAGATAAGGCTAATGAGGTTAAAAAACTTCAAGCAGAAGGTAAAAAAGTAGCTATGGTTGGAGATGGAATAAATGATGCACCTGCTCTAGCTCAAGCAGATATTGGAATAGCAATTGGTTCAGGAACAGATGTTGCTATGGAGTCAGCAGATATTGTACTTATGAGAAGTGATCTTATGGATGTACCAACATCAATTCAATTAAGTAAGAAAACTATATTAAATATTAAGCAAAATCTATTTTGGGCATTTGCTTATAATACGTTAGGTATACCAGTAGCTATGGGAATACTATATATATTTGGAGGTCCTCTTTTAAATCCAATATTTGCAGCAGCTGCTATGAGTTTTAGTTCAGTTTCAGTTTTACTAAATGCATTAAGATTAAAAAGATTTAAACCAGCTAGATAATTATTAAAATATTAAAAAAATTCAGGAGGAATTAAAGTGAAAAAGAAGATATTAGTTGAAGGAATGAGTTGTGGGCATTGTGTTAATCATGTCAAAGAGGCATTAATGGAATTAGAGGGAGTAACTACTGTAAATGTTGCTTTAGATGACAAAATAGCTGTGCTAGAAGCATCTAAGGATATAAAGAATGAAGATATAAAATTTGCAATTGATGATGCAGGCTATGAGGTAGCAGGAATAGAAGAGATCTAGTACAGAATTAAGAGTTTTGATAATAATTCACTTTTTATCAAAGCTCTTTTCATTTAAGCTAATAAATTAGAGTTAAGCGAATTAGATCTAGGCAGGTTTATATAATATAAAAGGTTTGAAAGGAAATAAATATGAAGATTTTAGAAGTGAGGATATTGGATGTGGTAATAATAGTATCACTTTTAATACTAAGTTTTTTACCATTAGGAATTTTCATGATTACACAAGGTGATAAAAAGAATGGTGATATTATAATTAAAATAGACAATAAAATAGAAAAAAAAGTTCCATTAAATAAATATAGTGAAAGCATAACATACCAGATTGATTTTAATAATAATATAGGCTACATTGAAGTTAAAGATGGCAAAGTAAGAATGTTAGAAATGAGTAAAGAAATTTGCCCTAACTCTATTTGTTCAGATACAGGGTGGATTGATAAAATTTATCAAAGTATAGTATGCCTGCCTAATAACATTATAGTTACAATTGAAGGTGTTGAGGATGATACCATAGATGCACAATCATTTTAAATATTTATATTGTGGGTGATAAATTAAGAATTTATCATAAACTAACGTTTCAAGTACCTCTATAGATGTTATTTACGTAACAAAAAAACATTGCTTTAATATAATATACTAGGCTATATGGCTTATTATATTAGTAAGAGGTTTTTATTATGGTTATTACGCCAGATCTTAAAACACTTAAGTTTAAAATTCATAAAGGAGTAAAATATTTTGAATTAGTCGCTGAACCTGTAACTCAGGAAATACTGCATGGTGTATTTATTAAGGGTTGGGGATACAATGGCAGTATACCTGGACCTACCATTCAAGTGTATCCCGATGACTATGTTAATATTAGAGTATATAATAGTTTGCCGGAAGCAACTAGTATTCATTGGCATGGACTTGATGTTCCAAATGTAATGGATGGCGTTCCAGCTGTGGGACCATCACCTAGAATAGAACCTGGAGAATATTTTGACTACCATTTTAGAATAATCAATTCTCCGGGAACTCATATGTATCATGCTCATGTAAATACAGCCAAACAGGACATGATGGGCCTCTTAGGAGGCTTTGTTATTTTGGATCCATGTGATAAAGCTGATAGAGATTATTTAAATTTGATGCAGGAATGGAGTCTTGTAGGTTTAAAGAAAGGAGAAACGGTAAAATTCGGAGTATATAATATTGAGCCATTCACAGATGCCTTCAATATGTTTACAATCAATGGGAAAAGCTTTCCTTATACTACTCCAATGCCTATAGAGTATGGTGATATTGTTCGATTAAGGCTGGGAGCCATACAAATAAATAATCACCCTATGCATCTTCACGGACACCAATTTGAAGTGGAAAAGGCTGATGGCAATATAATTAATCCTAAAGACAGAATATTAAAAAACACAATATTAGTAGCTACAGGAGAGACCTGGGATGTAATTTTCAAGGCTGATAACCCCGGTATCTGGCCTTTTCATTGTCATATTTCGCATCATATTTCTAATAACTTCACTTATGGTACAGGTGGTATGTTTACTACTTTAGTTTATAAAACAGACAAACACAGTCAAGCAAAAGATGATAATATTAAGATTGAATAATTGAAGGATGCAGTCATTAGTGATTGCATCCTTTTGAAATTATATACAATTAAAAAACACATAATGCGGTTAAGTAATAATTTGGAATAATACAATTATTTTAATAAATTTTTATACATTGCTTTGAAGCCAATACGACTATTTAAATATTTATATTAAGTAAAGCTTTTTTGAAAAGTTTACTAAAAGAACATAGATTATCTTAAATAAGTATTTCGAATTTTTTCTAAATCTACTGTATCTACAGTATCAACAACTTCAACGACTCCTAAAACACTATCATCTCTAAAAATAGCATATCCACCGATTTTTTTAGGGCTAAATACTATATCATTTAGACCTTGTTTAGCTGTAAAGGTAGTGACTTCTTTCCAGGTTGAGATATCTATGATAGTATACTCACCATCAGCGTTATCAAAAGCATTTAAATCAAAAGTGATTTTTGTTTTTCCACTATTTCCTGTAACTATCACTAAAGGCTGTAATTCGTAACCAATACCCTTGAATTGAGCAATCTGCTCATTATTGAAAATTCGTGATTTATTAATCAATGTTTCAGTTGGCACTAATGATATATCATTACCATAAATACTTGCTGAGGAGGTTTCATCAGAAGCATCATCTATTGGTACTGCACAACAACTAGGACCATTACTTGCTGGAGGTATAGAAGGATCTGATTTTGAAGGATCTACACTATTAAGATCATCGACAACCTTAATAACACCCCTTATCATGCCCATCCAACAACTAAAGTTTATATCTTTATCTCCAGGGGTAAACTCTATAATATTCTCACCACTTTTTATTTTCTTTTGAATATTTAATGATTGAGCTACAACAGAATTGTTACAAGAATTTATTTGTTTTCCATCTATTATCCATCTTACAGGAATATCTTTTTGAACATAAAAAGCATTAGGCGTATATCCATTATTATCTGCAGCCATATTAATAACTTGAACCCCATCTTTAAGGGTCGCTATTGATATATTAGAATTAGATGAAGATCTTGAATCACCATTTAATAAATCTGTAGTACTAGCAAGTGCAGTTAAAGGATTAAGATTTATACCTGCTAAAACAAAACCTCTATTACCCATAATAAGACCTAAAACAATAATTAAAACTCCGCTGAATTTTAGTATTCTTTTAGTATAGCCCTTACTTAATAATCCAGATAAAGCGCCAAATGTTAACATTAAGGGAACTGTGCCTAATGAAAACATGAACATTGATAAAGCTCCTTTTGTGACACTTCCAGTTCCTAAAGCAAATAACTGCATAGTTTGAAGTGGGCCACATGGCATAAGTCCATTTAATATACCTACAATAAATGGAGAACCTGATTTATTCTTTACTTTACATATAGAATGAGGCAGTTTAATATTAAATTTTCTAAAAGCACCAAAGCCAGCCATATTAAATCCCATTATAATCATAAATGCACCTGCGAATATTTGCATTCCTGCCTGAGCAATAATTGAGAGTGAGAATACTGAACCAAGTGCACCAATAATTCCACCTAAAATAGTATAAGATATTACTCTTCCTAGATTATAGATAAGTGCAGGTTTAATAGCCTCAAGTTTATTTTGGCTTTCTATTGATAAGCTTTGAGAAAGCATTATTCCTCCACACATACCTACACAATGAATTGAAGTAAGAATTCCTACTATAAAGAGAACGGCATACGAAGCATTTTGAAGTTTTGCTTCCATATCAAAACCACTTGTTTTTAATCCAAGCATAACTATAGCTGCTACAACTATAAGAATTCCAATAAATTTATAGTCATTAGAATTTTGCGTACTATAACCAGCTTTTTTAATTGCAGATTTAATCTTGCTTAAATTACATAAATTATCATCATATTCAATGTCAGCAAGTTGGTTACTATAACTTACTTTAACACTAAATACACCATCAAGTTTCATAATAGCTTTTTCAACCCGATTTGCGCAAGATGTACAGGTCATTTCATAAACTCTAATTCTTTCTTTTCTAATACTCATAAAAATCCTCCTAATTAACTAATAATGTTACTCTAGTGGTTAAGCCAGTTCTATATGCATAGTAAAAATACATTTTAAATTGGAATATACTGTAAATCTATAAAATTATACAAAATAGTTATGTTGATAATATGAAGATGAAAACAAATAAAATGGTTCACCAATTATATAAAAATATTTGATAGCTAAGATATTTCTTCATAATATCTTTATATAGGTAATTTAAAATGTAACTATAATATACACGATTTCAGTTATTTAGAAATCATAATGGAGGGGTATACATGAATTTTAATAAAAGTAATAAAAGGAAAGATAAGCACAATCATAGTCCGCTAAAACATATGTTACACATGGTACTTTGTTGTGGATTACCTATAATTATCTTATCATTTTTACCACTTATATCTAGATTTAGCCCGAGAGCAGGGGTCTTTGTTTCAGGAATAATTCCATTTATATGTCCTTTGATGATGCTTGGAATGATACCTATGATGCTTGGTGGAGATAAAAAAGGAAGTTGTTGTAGTGATAGTAATAAAGAAGAAATATCTAAATTAGATAAGCCTATAGATTAATATATAAATAATATATTGGCTTAATATAGATATGGGAAAGAGAGAGGCTTTTTAAAGGTTTAAAGTCTCTCTCTTTCATTTATTTAGATAGAGAGACTGTTACTGCGATACGATACTTTATATCTATATAAATTAAAATATTTAGGAATGTATGGATTTTTTTATGGGAATAATATAATAAAAGCTTGAAATAAAATACAATAATAGTATATAATAATAAATATTAATTAATAGAAATTATCAAAAATCAAAATGCAATATATTAATAAAGTTTTTAAATTTAATATAAAAATAAATATAAAATAAAAAGGAGTGATATCATGAACGCTGAATGGCAATACAAAGTTTTCACAGTTGATGAATTCATAAATGCAGGTAATGGAGGAACTATAGAAGATAAATTAAATGAATACGGAAAAGATGGTTGGGAACTAGTTGGCATTATGCCAAAGAAAACTCAATCTTTAGGAAATCCATCAAAATTACCTGAAGATTCTGTTGTATTAAAAAAGCAGTTATTTAGCTTGAAAAGTAATAACTATAATTAGTTTGTTACTGATAAATTATGCATTTAATTGCGCCTATAAGTTAAAAGGTTATAATAAGTCTAAACTCGCATATTTTCTCCTAAAGGAAGTATGTGAGTTTTTATCATTAAGAAAGGTTTATGGAATATTTTTAACACTGATTTTATAACTTAAAGCAAGATGAATTAATAGAAAAGACTATATAAATACAAATTTTGTTTTATGAAATAAAAAAGCGTTCTTTAGTAATTAATACTAAAGAACGCTGATATTTTCAAGAAAAGTTAGAACCTAATTATATTGATATTCCTATTAAGAGCAGTTGCCGAAGTAACATTAGTTGCAGTTGTGAATATTATTCTAACGTCATAAGTGCTTGTAGTAGTTGATACGGCAGTATCTACGAAGGTATTAGCAATAGGAAATCTTTGAGTTCCAGCAGTGGAAAGATTTCTTTGAATTGTTCTTGTGCTTATCAAAGTTCCATCCCTATATAGTCTTGCTTCAAAGGTCAGTGAAAAGTTTGAAGTAGTAATTGCTTCAACAGAAACAGCTAAATCAATTTTTAAAAACTCTCCAATTACTACAGGTACTGCAAGGGTATTTACTATAACCTCAGTATTTAGTGGAGGAAAAACAGCAACTGCTGCAGGAACTTGATTGAATAATATACTAGGGTCTCCAGTAGCTCCGGTAGCCCCAGTAACACCAGTAGCGCCGGTAGCACCAGTAGCGCCGGTAGCGCCAGTAGCACCAGTAGCGCCGGTAGCCCCAGTTTCACCAGTAACTCCAGTAGCTCCGGTTACACCAGTAGCGCCAGTAGCTCCGGTTTCACCAGTAGCGCCAGTAGCTCCGGTTTCACCAGTAGCGCCAGTAGCACCAGTAACCCCTGTAGCCCCAGTTTCACCAGTAGCCCCTGTTACTCCGGTAGCGCCGGTAACCCCAGTAACGCCAGTAGCTCCAGTTTCACCAGTAGCTCCGGTTGCACCTGTAGCCCCAGTAACGCCAGTTTCACCAGTAACTCCAGTGGCACCAGTAACTCCAGTGGCACCAGTAACACCGGTAGCCCCAGTAACGCCAGTAGCCCCAGTTTCACCAGTAGCCCCAGTGACTCCAGTGGCACCAGTAGCCCCTGTTACACCAGTGGCCCCAGTAACTCCAGTGGCACCGGTAGCGCCAGTAGCCCCAGTAACACCGGTAACGCCAGTAGCACCAGTAACACCTGTAAGGCCAGTGGCACCAGTAATGCCGGTAGCTCCAGTAGAACCAGTAACGCCAGTAACACCAGTGGCACCTGTAACTCCTGTAACTCCGGTAGCACCGGTAACTCCTGTAGCGCCAGTAACTCCGGTAGAACCAGTAACCCCAGTAACCCCAGTGGCACCTGTAACACCAGTAGCGCCGGTAACACCAGTAACTCCGGTAGCTCCAGTGGCGCCAGTAATGCCGGTAGCCCCAGTGGCACCAGTAACGCCAGTAACGCCAGTAACGCCAGTGGACCCAGTAACACCGGTAGCGCCAGTAGCCCCAGTAACGCCGGTAGCGCCAGTAGCCCCAGTAACACCAGTAGCCCCAGTAGCCCCAGTTACACCAGTAGCGCCAGTCTCACCGGTAGCGCCAGTCTCACCGGTAGCTCCGGTTACACCAGTAACACCGGTAGCGCCAGTAACACCAGTAACCCCAGTGGCACCAGTAACTCCAGTAACACCAGTAGAACCAGTAAACCCAGTGGCACCCGTAACTCCGGTAGTGCCAGTAACTCCTGTAGCGCCAGTGGCACCAGTAACTCCGGTAGCACCAGTAACCCCAGTAGCACCAGTAACACCAGTGGCACCTGTAACTCCTGTAGCGCCGGTAACTCCTGTAGCGCCAGTAACTCCGGTAGAACCAGTAACCCCAGTGGCACCAGTAGCCCCAGTAATGCCGGTAGCCCCAGTAGACCCAGTAGCACCAGTAGCACTTGTAGCCACAATATCATCTTGTATTATAACTAAAGTTGCTTTAACAGGTACGGATGTGCCAAGAATAGCAGTTCCTGAACCTGTATAATCTAGTGTTAATGTTACAGGAGCAGATATTACATCAACAATACCAACTCCAACGACTTCGCTAGTTTTGGTAGGAGAATTTCCTTCAAGATTATCACCTTGCGATGAAATTGCTGAAAATACAACAAAATTTGGGCTCGTAGATGTTTGAGTGGCTACCCACCAATCTAAAACATATCGTCCAGCTTCATTGAAGGTTATTACTCCAGTACCTGAGTTATATGAAATGTTTCCAGAACTATAGACAATGTTATCAAATATAACACTTGATCCAGAATCTATATTTCCTCCGGCCAAACGTTCAATTTGTAAAGCTATATTACTCATGGTATTCCTCCGAATATTAAAAATTAAGATATATTATTTTAAAAAATATATACCATCTTGTTATTTTATGTTTTTATTTAACTGATTGTGAAATAAAATATACACATTTATTGATTTTGAATTAAGATATATGTGTATATTTTATTAATTGATGACAGATTAGTGTATTAATTAAAGAATAAATAAATGAAATGGAAATTAGGACATTAAAAGAGGTGATGATAGTGAAGGATGACCATGAAAGTGCTCTTATAAAAGGCATAATTAAAAGAGATAAAGAAAGTCTTATGAAGCTAATGGATATCTATGGTAAGTTGATATATTATATAGCAGGAACTATATTAATAGAGCCTTACGAAAAGGAAAGTATAGAAGATTGTTATAATGAAGTGTTTACAGCTATTTGGTTTAATATAGATTGTTTTAACTTAGACAAAGGCAGTTTTAAGAATTGGATAATCGCCATAACTAGATATAAGGCAATAGACATTAAGAAGAAAAATTTAAAGCATAATCAGAGTCTAGAATATGATGATGAGTTAGTAAGCAATCAGGAAAATGAATTAGAAAGAATAGAAAACTTGGAGTTGATTAATGAACTTCTAAACACACTAGATAAGAAAGATAGGAATATATTTATTAAAAGATATCTTAGAGGAGAGTCAATTAAGGAAATATCTAAGGATGCAGGTTTCTCAGAAGAGTATATCTATACTAGAATATCTAGGGCTAGGAAAAAATTTAAAAAGATAGTTGGTGAGATTAATGAATGATAGAGAGGTATTAGAACTTTTAAACTCTGTTGAATATAGTGAAGAAGAAATTAAAAATTTAGAAGAAAAAGCTATTAGTAGTAGTAATTCTATTGGAGAGGATTTATATAAAATAAAAAACGATAGGGTGTTAAGAAATATAGCTTTTATAGAATTAGAGAGAAAGGTTAAAAGTTATTTAGAAGAAGATGAAAATATTAAATATAAAATGATGGTTCTTCAAAGTTATCTTGAGAAAAAAATATTTGCAAGGTATGTAGGTGATTGGGGCGGAAAGGTAGCTATTTATATGGGCTTATTTGTAACTAATAAGAGAATTTTTGTCTTTAGGTTGGATCATTTTTACGAAGTTCTAGAGGAGTATAATAATGATATAAATAATTTAGAGAGTTTTACTGATTTATGGGTGAAGTGCGACACAATTTCCTTAAACTTTAAAGATGGGAAAAATGTGTTTCCAAGACCATTTGAGAAAGAAAATAAAGAAATCTTTTTAGATATGATAAAGTATTTAAGAGAAAGAACAAACTCTCCTTTTGTGGAAATAAAAAGACCTAAGGTTGGAATATTTTTTTTGATAATGATAGTTCTAGCCATAGGAGCTTTTATTGGAATAGGGATTGATGCATTTAAATTATTTATGGAGAGTTTAAGGAACATACCTTAGTAAAGTTGATATTATATTTACTCTGATATTAAAAGTAAATTTATAATTGAGATTCCTTGCAAGGCGCATAAATACTATATATTCTTATATTCTTTTATTCTTATATTCTTAAATTCTTATATTGATAGAAATATATATTCCTTAGGGTAATAGAAAAAGCTGCCTACTAATTGTTTAGTATGACAGCTATTTTTATTAGCAGGCTAGTCTTGCTATTACTAGTTTCTCTTTCCACTTACCTCTTTTAAATCTTATAAAGTAGAGAGTTCCCCTTACGGTCCAGTCAATAAACATTCCGCTCCAAACTCCTATAAGTCCGAGATTTAAGGTGATTCCTAAAAAATATCCAAGAGTAATTCTAAATAGCCACATTCCTATAAGGGCAGTGACCATTGTGTATTTTGCATCTCCAGCTCCTTTTAACCCAGCAGGAAGGACAAAGGAGATAGACCACATAGGAATACATAGTGAATATAGTATACACACACGTCTTGCTAAGTTAATTATTTCTGGATCACTTGTATATAATCTAGGGAGTAATCCTGAGAAAGGTAAAAATATTAAAGCCATAGCAATCAAAGAAAAAGTTGATAACTTGGTTATATAACCTAAAGTATCGCTTGCTTCATCAGTTTCACCTTTACCCATATGTTGACCAACTAAAGCTGTAGCTGCTATGCATAAGGCATTTCCAGGAATATTAAGCATTCCACCAATAGAGCTAGTTATAGTATTTGCAGCAATGGAGGCTGTACCCATACCTACTATAAATACTTGAGTTATTAACTTACCTCCATTAAAAACTAAAGATTCTATACTAGCAGGTACGCCCACTGAAAAAATTGGTTTTAGTAGAGTTAAATCAAATTTAAATTTCTTAAGTTCTGTTAGTTTAAGTATGCTTGAACCTCTTAATAATACACCAAGAACAATAAAGGCACCTATACTTCTAGCTAATGCTATACCTAAAGCAGCGCCTACTATTCCAAAGCTAAAAATATTTATAAATGCAAATGTAAAAACAACATTCATTACATTCATAAATATGGTTATCTTCATAGGAGTTTTAGTGTCACCAGCACCTCTTAAGATTCCGTTGCAAATAAGATCCATTGTGATTAAGGGATAGGTCAATAGAGTAATAGATAAATATATATTTGCTGAACGTATAACTTCAGCTTCAGCAGAGCCAAATAGGAAAGAAAGAATAAGTTTCTTAAAGATAAACATAAGTAGAGTAATAGATATTGATATCAGTATAGAAGAGTAAAGGGCTTGCTTCATGGAGGCATTTGCTTTTTTTATATTAGATTGTCCTACAAATTGAGCAACAACTACCATTCCACCAACTGCAAGGGCAGAGAAAAAGGCAATTACTATATTGTTTATGGAATCAACCATACCAATTGCAGAAACTGCCTCTTTTCCTATATGACCAGCCATCATTGTATTAATCATTCCCATGGACATTACGAATAATTGTTCAGCCAATATTGGTAGGGTTAAGCTAATAACATCTTTTCGAATAAACTTCATTTTTGCACCTTCAATAATATCCTTCCGTAGCATATTTTAATCTCATATCAATTATATACCTAAGTAGAATATTATCAAAGTTAGTTAAGCCTCATTGAACTATGAGAGAGCGCCTCTAGGGGATATAGATTAGAATCTCTGCTGAGTTCGGCTTATTATGTCGTTTTGAGTAGTCGGATCTAAAGTTATAAATTGTGCACAGTATCCAGCAACCCTTACGATTATATCTCTATACTCCTCAGGGTTCTTTTGAGCATTAATTAAAGTTTCAGTTGACATTATATTAAATTGAATATGCCATCCTTTTATGGCTATAAAGCTTTTAATAAACATAAGGAATTTTTGAAATCCGATATCATTATTTATTAAGTCAGGTGAAAATCTTACGTTTAATAATTGTCCACCTGTCATTAGAATGTTAGGAAGTTTTGATATAGTTTTAAGGACTGAAGTTGGTCCTTTAATATCTGTTCCTTGAACTGGAGAGCAACCTTCAGCTGCTGGAGTCCAAGCTTTTCTTCCATCAGGGGTAGCTCCTGTAACACAACCCATAGGAACATTTGAGGAAATACCAGAGGTTGATAAACCATAATTACCGCCAATAGGGCCTTTACCAAACCTAGTATTTTTATATTTGGAAATTTCATTAATATAGGTATCATAAATATCTGAAGCTATAGAATCAACATAGTCAATATCATTTCCGTACTTAGGAGCATTTTCTAATAAGGTTCGTATTTTTTCTCCTTTAAGTCCTGAGAAATCAGTTTCTATAGCATTTATGACCTCTTCTAAGGTAAGAGTTTTATCCTCGTACACAACTTTCTTTAATGCAGCAAAACAGTTTGCTGCATTAGAAAGTCCAACCTGAAGTCCTGAGACTATATCATAAACTGCACCACCTTCTTTAGCTGTTTTAGCTCTTTCTATACAGTCATCTATTAAGGAAGAACAAAAAATATCTGGATATTCTAAAAGCATAGTATCTGCTATTTTATCTGATACTACGGAAAGTTTAGTATAATATTCAATATTCTTTTCCCATGCTTTCCATAGAGAAGTGTAATCAGTAAAATCTTTTAGACTTCCATTTCCCTTTAAAAGAGTATAGCCGGTTCTTTTATCTAAACCATCATTTATAGTAAGCTCAAAAGCTTTTAGAAGATTTAAAAAAGTCATTCCAGTACATCTATATCCCCATTTTCCTGGAACAGCAACTTCAACACATCCAACCATAGTATAGTTGAAGGCATCTTTACAGCTTACTCCTTTATTTAATAAAGCAGGAATTATAATCTCATCATTATGAAGGGCAGGCATACCAAAACCAGTTGAGATTACTTCAGTACATTCTCTTATAAATTTCTCAGAAGTGTTTAAGTGAACTCTTGCAGAAAGGTTAGGTTGAGTAAGTTTTGCTTCGCCCACACTTTCTAGAATTAGAAAACTTAATTCATTTACAGCATCTGAATAATCAGGATTAGAACCACCTATAGTCACGTTTTGATAAGTTGGGTATCCAGCTCCATAACCTGAATGAGAGGTTGATCTTATTTTAAGTATGGAGTAGAGCTTTATCCATAGACATTGAAGAAGTTCTTTTGCAAAGTCCTTATCTAAATTATCATTTTTATAATATTTATAGAGATATTGATCCACTCTTCCTAAAGAAGCAGAGTGACCATTACTTTCTATTTGAATTGCTAAGTGCACAAACCATATCATCTGCACAGCTTCATAGAAGTTTTTAGGAGGATTTTTAGGAACATTTTTGCAGACTTCTGATATTTTAAGAAGTTCAGTTTTTCTATTTTCATCCTTCTCTTTTAAACTTAAATCATAAGCAAGAGCTGAATATCTTTCTCCAAATTCTATGATACTTTTATTAACTATAACAATAGATTTAAGGAAAGCAATTTCTCTAAAAGCATCATTTTCACTTATATCAACCCTAGATAATCTTTCTTCAGCTTCTTTTATGATTCCACTTAAACCTAATCTTAAAGCCTTCTCAAAATCAGGAACTATATGTCCATCTCCTGAAGTCATATTTCCTTCTCCGTGGATAACCTTTATTTCGGATGCTACTTTAACCTCTTCTGGCATAATCGCCATACATTTATCCTTTAAGGTTTTTCCCTTCCAATATTGTATGATTTCTAAAAGTTCCTCTTTATGTTGTTCTGGCAAATAAAAATTATCACCATCTCTTGTGTTGAAGTTACCTTTTTCTAAAAGCTCTTTTTCCATCCAATCAACAGCATACTCTGGAAATACTGGAGCAGTTCTTTCTTCTGAAGCTTGATTACCTACTATTAATTCTCCTTCTTTAATATATATATACATTTTCTTTAAAGTGTTTTCTAATGATCTAGCTCTTTTAATATATACAGGTTCAGCTTCATTTTCTTTATAGACCTCTGTAACAAATCGTGCTCTTTCTATACATACCATTGGTGTTTGTGAAAGCACAGATTCTCTTAGTTTTTTAATTCTTTCACTTTTAATTTCATATTGTTTCATAATTCTTATCCCCCTATAATACATTTTATTTTTGACTCTTCCATAAGAGTCTTAAGTTCATTAAGATAATCAGGTAAAGGTTTTTCAATATGGTCTAGTTTATAGTCTTTTTGAAGTCGTCTATATTTATCAAGTCCTAAAGTATGGTACGGAAGAAGATGAATTTCTTTTATATTATTTTCTTTAGCTATATTTATGGAGTTTTGAATATTTTCTATGCTGTCATTTAGATTAGAGATTAAAGGAATTCTTATTATAACTTCTTTATTTAGTGATTTTAATAGATGAAGATTTTTTAGGATAAGAGAGTTATCCACTCCGGTGAGAGTTTGGTGCATATATTTATCCACACATTTTAGATCAAATAGAAAAAGATCTGTGTAAAAACTTAAAGCTTTTAATTTCTCTGTATTTCCAAAGCCTGTAGTTTCTAAAGTAGTATGCACATAATTATCTTTCAAAAGCTTAAAAAGTTCTAAAACAAAGTCTATATTCATTAAAGCTTCACCACCAGAAACGGTTACTCCTCCACCAGATTGGTTATAGAATAAGGAGTCTTTCATAACTTCATTAAAAACATCATCAACAGTCATAGTTTTAGCTACAAGTTTTAAAGAAGAAGTAGGGCAAACCTTTACACAAAGGTCGCAGCCTGTACAGTTATTTCTGTTTATGAGCATACCTTCAGAGGAAATATTTAAGGCTTTTTCTTTACATACCTTAATACAAGTACCACAGTTTATACAGCTGGATTTATTGTAATAAAGCTCATTTTCTTTTCTCTGAGTCTCAGGATTACTACACCAAAGACATCTAAGTGGGCAACCTTTAAGAAAAACTACGGTTCTAATACCAGGTCCATCATGGATAGCATAATGTTCTATTTCACATACTAGAGTACTCCTCAAAACAATTCATCTCCTTTACAGTGTATTTGGTATCGATTATTACTGTTTATTATTATTTTATGTTATTTAATACCAAAGGTCAATATTCATAAATAGAGAAAAATCTTTATTTTTGCCTGCTTATGCTATAAAATATAGGGTATATCAATTGTTATTACTTAGTATCAATTAAGGTGGTTGAAAAATGTTTATTGAAGAGAGATTAAATAAAATTATAGATATATTAAAAGAAGAGGGGAGGGTATATGTTAAAGACTTAAGTGAAAGATTTGATATGTCTGAACCTGCAATAAGAAAGGATTTACAAAGACTTGAGAAGGAAGGAAAGTTAAAGAGAACTTACGGTGGAGCTATTCTTGAAAGAGGAAAAAGTGAGAGTTCAAGTATCCAAACAAGACTTATAAAAAATACCAGCATCAAAAATACATTGATAGAGAAAGCATTCAATGAAAT
Organism: Clostridium sp. UBA1652; assembly: GCF_002320975.1. Lineage (NCBI taxonomy): Bacteria > Bacillati > Bacillota > Clostridia > Eubacteriales > Clostridiaceae > Clostridium > Clostridium sp. UBA1652. The sequence goes on along the minus strand of NZ_DCLI01000090.1, from coordinate 76,448 downwards.
CAAAGATGAAGAAGTAATATTTTTAGATATATCAAGTATTAATTATCTTTTAGCAAAACTAATAATAGAAAGAAATAAAAAAGTTACTCTAGTAACAAATATGGTAGAAATATCTGCACTAATTAATGATAATGTGGATACAGAGCTACTTTGCATTGGAGGCACATATAATAAAACCCTAGGAGGGGTAATAGGTTCTACAGCTATTGAAAATATCTCTAGATATAGAGCGGATAAAGCTTTTATAGGAAGCTGTGGAGTTAATGTACATGAAGGCACTCTAAGTAATTTTGATCTAGAAGAAGGAAATACAAAAAAGGCAATAATCAATCACTCAAAAAAAGTATATGCATTAATAGAAAATGAGAAATTTAACTTAGATGGCTCCTATAACTTCGCAAAACTTGAAGATATAGATACTATAATTACTGAAGAAAAACCGGATAAAGGTATAATAAAAATACTTGATGAAAGTGGAATTAATATAATTTAATTAATAAAATAAGAGTCCCTATACTGTAAAATTTCAGCTACAGTATAGGGATTTTTGTTTAATTATTACTAAATGCTTATAAATAAGTTATATAAAAGTAATTATTCACTGGTAACATTCATTATAGAATAAATAAAAAAGACAAGGAGGAGAAAGAAATGTTTTTAGTGGAATTAAAGAGAGGATTCTCAAGATTATCCTTTAAGATTGCTCTATTTATAGGAATAATATTTTGTTTATTAAGTTTAATAGAAACCAAGGGTTTATCTGAAGATTTACTTAGAGATTATATTAAGACATATTTAGATACACCCTTTGATAGATTTATTTTCTTTAATCTAAATCCTGTATCTAATATTCTAATTTTAATATTTCCTATTATAAGTGCTATTAGTTATTCAGATTCATATTTAGAAGATGTAAATAGTGGGTTTATTAAGGCTATTTATACTAAAGAGAAAAAAGTGAAATATTTAATATCAAAGTTTTTATCAAATTTTATAGTAGCAGGAACAGCTATTGCAGCTCCCCTACTATTGAATTTTATAGCTTTGATTTTATTATATCCAAGCATTCCAACTCATGCTGTATTAGGTAGACCAACAATAATGCCAGGAGGTTTATTTCCAGGATTATTTTATAACCATCCTGCTATTTATATATTAATATGGATATTAATATACTTTTTGTATTCTGGAGCCTTTGCGTCTATAGGGTTATCTTTAGGAATATTAATAAAAAATAAATTTGTTACCTTGATAGCGCCATTTATTATATATCATATTGCATCTATTATATTACAACTAATGAATAAAAATTTATATGAGCCACTTCAGTTTTTATATTTGTCTAATAATCAAAATATTTCAGCCATTACTTTAGATTTTGTTTTAATTCTTATAGCTACAATTTGTTTATTTATATATGGAGGCTATAAAAATGAAACCTACTAAAATGTTTAAAGACTTGTTAAGAAATTTAAATTCAAATAAATATAAGATATTTTTTGCTATTATTATTATGTTTAGTGTAGTAATTCCTTCAATTAAGTATCTTGTTGATATTGCACCTAAGGAAATGAATTTATCTATATTTGATGCATTATGTCATGTAGGTGGAGAATATGGATTTTTAGGAAATAGACCCCTTGCTATTCCTATAGTTCCAGTGTTTTCTTTCATACTAATAAGTTTATTAGATTCAGAGAAAAAAATATTTTTTATAGTAAGAGGGGTTTCAAGAAAGTCCATATGGAATAAACAATCATTTTATATTATTATTTTTTCTCTTGTATTCTCTATAATTTTAGTTTTTGGGGGATACCTAATAAGTGGAATGTTAATAGGGAGCTTTAATAATAACTGGAGAAGTGAAACAAGCTTTCCATATAGCATAATAGGAGCTACAAATGAATGGGAAACCGCTTATAATATGTTTTTTACATATAAGATGCTGATTATACTTTCTACTAGTACTTTCTTAGGACTATGCTCTATTGGGTTTCTTATCGGGGTGCTTAAAACTTTTCTTAAAAACATTTATATGTATTTAGTATTAACTATAATAATTTTTTCAGATGGGATGCTAAGTAAATTTTCATTGATAATAAAACAGATGACTTTAAGTTTAAAAAATTGGATAGATCCATTTAGTATACTTATAAATGACGCATACTTATTATTATTTATTTTAGTATGTTATATATTAGGAAAAGAAATTATGGAAAGAAAGGATTTCATTTAATAGTGGAGGTGAGGAGATATAGCTATAAATAATAAAAGATTACTATCTTTAGCTAAAAGAGATTTTTTATATGGCTTTAAAAATGACTATATTAAATATATTTTAATAATATTAACTTTCAGTTTAGTAGAATCTTTAAGTATATACAATAAGGTTCAGCTTGGGGAAATAAGTATAACTAATTTAGTTTTTGAAACTTTTAAAGGTATATCTTATGAAGAAGTAAGTTTTAAAAACTTTGATTTTCCTTTAGTATGGTTTATGATTAACTTCTTTATAGTCTTTATTATAGGAAGTTATATATATGATGATTTAAAAAATAATGGAGTTTATATATTGTCTAGAGTAGGAAATACAAAATATTTTTGGATTTCAAAAGTATTGTGGATTATAATTAATAATTTAATTTACTATTTAATAGTTTTTGGTATTGCAGTAATTGCTGGGAAAATATTTTCTGGAAGTTCATTAGAAAAAGATCTAATAGAAACTCTAGGTACTTTATTTATTTTATATTTTACAACTTCTATAGCTTTATGTTTACTTAATGCTACATTATCTTTGATAGTTAAACCAGTATATGCTTATTTGATAATTATATTATTATTAGCTTTCTCTATTTTTTTGAAAAATAATCTTTTACCTGGACAACATTCTTTAATATTAAGGCATGTTCCCTTTGATAAAATATATAATTTAACTTTGTGGAAATCTTTAATATACAATTTTGTATTATCAATTACAGCTATATTTGTAGGTGGAAGAGTGATTTATAAAAAAGATATTGTATAAGTAATTTTGGAAAGGGAGTATTTGTATGGAAAAATATTATGTTGAAATAAAAAAATTAACAAAAGAAATTAAGGGTAATTTAATTCTATCAGATATAAATTTGAAATTAGAGAGAGGCAAAATATATGGCTTCAAAGGTAAAAATGGCTCAGGAAAAACAATGTTATTTAGAGCTATTTGTGGTTTAATAAAAGCTACTGAAGGGGAAATAACAGTGGATGGAAAAGTAATGGGAAAAGATATTTCATTCCCAGAGAACTTAGGGGTGTTAATTGAATATCCAGGATTTTTACCTAACTTTACAGGATTTAAAAATCTTAAATACTTGGCAGACATAAATGGAAAAATAGGAGAAGAGGAGATTAAAGAAGCCATAAAGAAGGTTGGATTAGACCCAGAGGATAAGAGGAAGTTTAAGAAATATTCCTTAGGCATGAAACAAAGACTAGGGATAGCTCAAGCTATAATGGAAAATCCAGATTTAGTTATTTTAGATGAACCAACTAATGCCCTTGACGCAGATGGTGTTAATTTAATAAATTCAATTATTAAAGATTTAAAAAAACAAAACAAACTTATTTTGTTAGCTAATCATGATAAAGAGGAAATAGAAGGAATATCTGATGAAATATATACTATACAGCTGGGGAAAATCACTGATCATCAAGTGTTATAGGAGAAGGCTATATGAGAACAAAAAGAAAGAATATAATAATTCTGCTTGTAGCCATTATCTTAATAGTTTTAGGTGTATATAGGTATAGAATAATAAATAAAGATATGCCTAAAGAGTACTTAATAGATAATTATTCCTTAGGAGAAAGTATTAACTTAGATCGAGTTCAAATAAAGGTTAAATCTTTTGAAAAATTAAGAAGAAATCTAGAAGAGCATGGAGATGAAAATTTAGGTTGTATATTGGAGATAAATATAAAAAATATAAGTAGTGAAGTAGTGGATATAGCTCCTATTATTGAAAATAGCAGACTTGGATTTGGAACAAGCTATCAAGATTATGCAGATGCTACAGGTGATTTAAAAAAGGTTAAAAATCTTCAGCCAAATAAAGAAGCTAATTTAACACTAAATTATGTTATTTTTGAAGATGCTTTAAAGAAATCAAAAAATCCAAATGAATTTGATTTTTATATATCAAAAGAATTGTATAAAAATCAAGTAGAAAAAGAAATAAATGAATTAAAATTATATGCAAAAGTTATAACATTAAGAGGTGAATAATGGTTAAGAAGGGTAAAAGTAAAACGGGTATTTTTATAATCGTTCCAATATTATTGATTTTAATTATATCAATAAGTGCGTATATGAAAAATAAAGGTTTCTTTAATAAAACGGATGAAATAGATGTTTCAAATGTGATTTTAAATGAAGAATTTTTTTCAAGTATGAGTGAAAAAGAGCTAATACACTATAAAATATTAAATTCTATAGATTATTTTAAAAATGTATCAGGTGAACTTGAAAAAACTGATGTAAAGTACGGAGATAATTTAAAAGTAAATTATGTTATAGATGTTGAAAATAGAAGGGGATATGTTCACAGTATTTCTGAAGCTGAGGATAGTGAAATCATATGCGATAATGGTAACCAGCTTCAAATTGATAATGTTAAAAAAAGCTATAGAGAATTTCAGTTAGAGGTACGTCCTAAAGATGAAACTTTGAAAAAGTTAAAACCTAAAAATAGATATTCTGAAAAAGCTGGCTACATGGTTAGAAGGGATGCTGAATATATACTTGGCGCAGATGATAGTGTTTTTGATCAGGAATTTTCTTCAGGTGAACTTAAAGATTATAATACTTGGGATATAAAAGGGGAAGAAAATTATCTAGGCAGAAACTGTGTGCTTATTGAAGGGAATTTAGGTTCTGTAGGGAAAAGTGGAGATAAAACCTTTAGAAAGTTGGTCGATAAGGATACTGGAATGATACTGAAGTCTGAGAGACTTAATAGTAAAGGTGAAGTAGTATTATCTACTATTGTAAAAAGTTTGAAAATAAATGAAAATATTAATTCTAAAGTATTCGAAAAAAATCTTAAAGGATATATGAAGATAGATAAAGTTGAAAGTGAAGATAAAAGTTAATATAGTAATAGTAATAACCTTGTAATATTTTAATGCAAGGTTATTACTATTACTAAAAATAATTGATTACAAGTCAAGGAGAAATAAATGAAAATGTTAGAAGTAAGAAACTTATATAAAAGCTATGGGCAAGGTGAGTCAAAGATAGAAGCTTTAAAGAATATAAATTTAACAATAAATAAGGGTGAATTTATAACAATTGTAGGGCCTAGTGGTTCAGGGAAAAGCACTCTATTACATATTATGGGGGCTTTAGATGAACCTACAGAAGGGAAAGTATTTTTGAATGGACAAGATATATATGAGTTTAAGGAAAAAGACTTGGCTGTATTAAGAAGAAGAAAGATAGGATTCATATTTCAATCTTATAATCTAATTCCAGTATTAACAGCAGAGGAAAACATAGTTACCCCTTTACTACTGGATGGGAAAAAAATTGATAAAGAATATATACAGGAGTTAATGAGTATTTTAGGCATTGAGAATAGAAAAAATCATCTTCCTTCACAGTTATCTGGAGGACAGCAACAAAGAGTATCTATTGGAAGAGCTTTAGCTAATAAGCCATCAATAATATTAGCAGATGAACCTACAGGAAACCTAGACTCTAAAAATAGCAGAGAAATTATTGAACTTTTAAGATATTCAGCTAAAAAATATAACCAAACTCTTATTGTTATAACTCATGATTTAAATTTAGCAACCTTATCAGACAGAGTAATAAGTATAGAAGATGGAGTAATAAAGCCCTATGAAAGAATATAGTGATATAACTTTAAAATATATCAAAAATAATAAAAAAAGAACCATACTAGTAATAATGGGTATAGTACTTTCTGTGATGCTATTCTCTAGTATAATGAGCGTGTTTTTAAGTTATAAAGATGCAAAAATAAACTCATTAAAAACTTCTAATGGAGATTATGAGGTAGTCTATAAAAATTTACATAAAGCTCAAGTAGATAGACTCATATATAATTCTGAAGTTAGTAGCTTTGGGGTTAGTAAATATTTAGGACAATATGAAATAATAAATGATGATAAAAAGGTTTTAATAAATATCAGCGAATATGATGAGAATTCCTTTAAAGATATATTTCATACACAGTTTAATATAAAGCAAGGAAGATTACCTATTAGTAAAAAAGAAATTGTATTACAGAGCAGAGTTTTATACTTGCTAGGGAATAAAAAAATTGATGACTATGTAACAATAGAAGATAGAAATACCTATGAAAAAAAAGAGTATAAAATTGTTGGTGTCTATGATGATTTATTTTACTCTATAGTCTCAGGAGTAACATTTATAGATAAAGATATTTTAGAAAGTGAAGAGTCTTATGATGTGTTAATTAATTTAAAAGAGCGAAAAGATAAAGTTAAAATAGCACACAAATTAGCTGAAGATTTAGACATAGATTCTGAATCTATTAGTGTTAATCAAGAATTAATGGGCATGAAGTCAGATAAGTGGTATTTATATCTAAAAGTAGAATTTATATCTATGTTATTATTATTTATTATAATAACTATATGCAGTTTTACCCTAATATACAATACTTTTAATATATCAATTATGGAAAGAATGAGTCAGTTAGGGATATTAAGAGCAATAGGAGCTTCTCCTAAACAAATAAGAAAAATAATATTTAAAGAAGGATTTTATATAGGCCTTATAGCTATTCCAATAGGTTTAATATTAGGGTATTTTGGCTTAGAGGTTATACTTAAACTTATTGGAGGAAGTGAATTAATTCATATAAATTTTTATCCGAAGATAATTTTAATTTCAAGTATTTTATCAGCACTAACTATATTTATAGCTATATATTTTCCAGCCTTAAGAGCTGGTAGGCTTTCACCTATTAAAACGATAAAAGAGGATAAGGAATTTAAGTTTAATAAAATCAATAGAGAGTTAGGAAGCGTGAGTATTTGGGGATTTGAAGGGGAGTTAGCATATAAAAATATTAAAAGAATGCCTAAGAGATTCTGGATTACAGTTTCTTCATTAATCATATCAATAATATTATTTATAACTTATGGGACATATTCAAGAGGCTCATATATAAATGAAAGAAATATTCCTATTGAAGGAGAAGCTATATTTAGTAAAGATTCAGGAAACTTCACTGAAACTGAGTATAAAGAAATTGAAAGCTTAAACGGAATTGATAAGTTATATAAAATAGCCCCTAATCCTTGTGCTATCATATTTCCAAAGGAATATAAAACTGATAATTCTTTAATCCTTAGTGAAAATAGTAAGTATGTGGATGGAATTGGATCTACTATGTCTTTTTATAATGAATATGAACTAGAATTAGCAAAAAAATATTTATTAGAAGGGGATCTTAATAAAGAAGATCTAGATAACATGGGAGTAATATTAGTTAAAAATGACTATTCAACCTATAAAGTAGGGGATAAACTGGTAATACCTAAGATAAAGGATTATCAATATATGGAGAGAAACAGAAAAGAAAAGTCTGGAGAAGCTATTGATGATGAAGAATTATATAGTATTAAAAAAGCAATAGATAATAAAGAATTTTATACTTTTAATATAGTAGCAATAATAAATGAAGATTTTTTGATGAAGGGATATACTTATGATAGTGGAATAGGATTAGTGTTTAGTGAAAAAGTTTATAAAAAGATAAATGGTAATTTAGATAGTAATAAACTTCTTATAAAATATGAAGATGATTCTGTAAGAGAAAATTTGTACCATTTTCTTAATGAAAAAGCTTCTGAAATAGGAGGAAAGTATACTGATTACAGCAAGCAGATACAAGAGTTGAAATTTGAAAAACTAAGAGAAGAAGTATTTATATATACAGTAATTATTTTAATAACTTTTATAGGAGCAATGAATATTACAAATTCCATAGGAACAAGTGTTGTTTTAAGATACAGGGAATTTGCTACTTTAAGAGCTATAGGCATGACAATGGTACAATTAAGGAAAATGATTTTAATAGAGGGTGCAATTTATGCAATTGTGTCGTCTTTTATAGGTGGAATATTAGGTGGTAGCTTAGGGTTTTTATTAAATTTCTCTGAATCTAAAAGCATTGATAAGTTTCCGTATGAAGTTTTCGTAGTAGCCATAATAGGAACTTTAATGATAACTTTGACCGCATCAATAATTCCATTAAGTAAGATTAAAAACAATAATATTATAGATAGTATGCGAGAAAATTAGTTTTTGAGAGGTAGAGATATGATAAAAATACTTATAGTTGAAGATGATTTAGCACTTTTAAAGGGTTTTCAATATACTTTGAAGAAAGAAGGCTTTGAAGTTTTAATAGCTAAGAATTTAAAAGAAGCTAGAAACTTAATTAAAGATGATATTAACTTAATACTTTTAGATGTAACTTTACCAGATGGGAATGGATTTGATTTTTGTAGTGAAATAAGGGGAGCTTGGAATACTCCAATCATTTTTGTAACTGCCTGTGACGAAGAAGTGAATATAGTATTGGGATTAGATTTAGGCGGAGATGATTATATAACAAAGCCTGTAAGAGTAAATGAATTAATTTCTAGAATAAATGCTGTAATAAGAAGACATTTTAAAATCTCACCAATAAATAATATGCCTACTAAAAAGATTATAAGTAATGATATAATAGTTGAACCTTTAAGGTTCAAGGTGTTTTTAAGAAATGAAGAGATATTTTTAACATCCTTAGAATATAAAATATTACTTCTTTTTATTGAGAATAAAGGAAATGTTCTCTCTAGAGAGATTTTATTAGATAGACTATGGGATTCTGAAGGAAATTTTGTAGATGGAAATACATTGAATGTATATGTAAAAAGGATCAGAGAAAAAATTGAGGACAATATAAAAGAACCTAAGTACATTGAGACCGTTAGAGGAATAGGCTATAGATGGAGAGCAGAGGTAAGAGGTAATGATTAGTATATATAAAAACAAAGAAGTTAAAGCTCTTACATATAAAATTATTGTAGTACACTTGGCATTAATTCTGGCTATATTAGTTATTTTTAAGATTAATGTAGAAGGTCTAAATAAAGAATATATACGAACTAATAAAGTAGTAGCTTCAAGATTGATTGGAATAGTCCCATCAGCTAAGAATGAAATTATGGAAATATACTCAAAAGGAATAAATGGTGAGGATATAGAAGCTTCAGAAAATATTTTAAGTGAATATGGATATAAGGAAGATTTAGAAGTATATAAAAATCCAGTTATAAATAGCTTTAATAAAAAGATTTTAATAGAGATATCGTTATTAATTTCAATATTCTCTCTATTGATTTACATAGTAATCATAAAAAATCAGAAGATTATTTATAATAAGATAAAAGAGTTTTCAAAAGCAGCTGAGGATGTTGTAGAGAATAGATTCAACAATGTTTTTTTAGATAACGAAGAAGGTGACTTAAGTATATTAGGAAATCAATTTAATAATATGAGTGAAAGATTAGAAGAAATTTTAAATAAATTGAAAGAAGATAAATTGTATCTAAAGAATGTTATTTCAGATATATCTCATCAGCTTAAAACACCACTTGCAGCATTAATATTATTTAATGGAATTATGGAGAATGATGAAGATATGAACTTAGAAGAGAGGCGAGATCTTTTACAAAGTTCAAGAGAACAGCTAGATAGAATGGATTGGTTATCTAAAAATCTAATTAAGTTAGCTAGGTTGGAAGCAGGTGCAGTAATATTTAAAAAAGAAAGAACATCACTTAAAGATACCCTTAGAAAATCAATAGCGCCTTTGATGGACTTTATGAGAAGTAAAGAGCAGGAATTTATATTAGAGTGTGATGAAATTATTTTTGCTCATGATGGAAAATGGACTTCAGAAGCATTTATAAATATTATAAAAAATGCTATAGAGCATACCGATACTAAAGGTAAGATAGAAGTGGTGGCTGAAGAAACAGCACTTACAGTACAAATATGCATAAAAGATGATGGTGAAGGTATCAGTAAAAATGATATAGGAAAAATATTTAATAGATTTTATAAAGGAGAGAGTTCTACTAATCCAACTAGTGTAGGAATAGGACTAGCCTTGAGTAAAAGTATAATTGAGGAACAAAGTGGAAGTATAAGTGTAAAAAGTAAACAGGGATATGGTACAGAGTTTACGATTATATTTTTAAAAACCATTATATAGGTTGGTAATTTAATTAATAAAATAAGAGTCCCTATACTGTAAAATTTCGGCTACAGTATAGGGATATTTTTGTTTTACAAACTCAAGTTAATTAGTTAAAGGAATTTTATGAAACTGTAGAGGAGTAGAGAAATAGAGAAGTAAAGAAGGAGAACTTTAGAGAAGGAAAGAAGTAGAGGAGTAGAGATGTACACCTATGCCCTGTAGAAGCGTTCCCCAGCTTCATCAAATCATTTAGTTGAAGAAAATAAAAAGTAATTTAATGAGACTTTACAAGAAGTCTCTACAGGTTAGAAGAGCACAACTATTCGGTAGACGCGCTTCCCAGCGTCAATCTAATCCTTTTAGTTGAATAAAAAGGAAATCTAATTCAGTAAGCTTAGTTAGGGGGGATGGAGAGATTAAAGTATCTAATAATGCTTACGAAGAAAGAAATAATATTACTTTTGATGATGTGAATAGCCATGCTGAAATGGACATAAGTAAGACTTTTAACCTAAAATAAATGATAAATAATCGATAAATTTACATTAAATATTAAATAATGACAAAATAATACTTAATATTCCAAAATATCCTTCGTAATTTATTGTAATTGTGAGAAATTGTGGTATACTTAAATAGTGAAATTCTTTAAAAACTTAAAAAAGGCAAACTTATTGAAAAGTAAGGACGCAAAGCTATGGGTCTAACGGGTTATCCTATGATTGCCAGGTTGCTAAGTTAATGCATGTCAAAGATAGCATTTCTTAGTGTTATCTTTTTTTTGATTTTTAAATTCAAGGTTTATGAAAATTTGGAATGTTAAGTAAATGTCATTGTATTAAAATATATAATTAAAATAAATTGGCTATGGGAGGAAATAACTTGAAAAATTCAAAAAAGTCTATGATTTTACTTTGGATAAGTAGTACATTTGCAATCATTTTAATTCAAGCTGTTTTTAATTATCTTAGAGGAATGGCTATGCTTAAGGATTTAGGATATTTTAATGCAGAGTCGGGAAGTGGATTAAGAAACATTACTGTTAGTTCTTTGTTATTGAGTATTTTAGTAGCAATTATTTTTTATGTTTGTTTTATGATTATCTCAAATAAGAAAAATAATAAATCGATTAATAAAGAAAATGAAGAAGAAAAATTAGAAGAGCAAAAGATAAGCGATATTTCTAAAGCAAAAAATAATGATGAAGCTTTAGAGATTTGTAGGGAATTAAATAGTAGTACAGAAGAAGTTAGTGTTTCAATTAGTGAATTATCAAATTTCACAGAAAGCCAAGCAGTAAGTATTGAACAGTTATCGGCTTCTATGGAAGAGATGTCAAGTGGAATAGAACAGACAGCAGAAAATATTCAGCAGGCCTCAGATTTTGTGTCAACCATACATGCAACAATAAGTGTATTGACTGACTCTATAGCTGAGGTTGCAGAAGCAGCAGAAGTTCTTACTAAGGAATCAGGTAATGCAAGAGTTGCTGTTAGTGATGGTAATGAAATAATTACTAATGCAATTAGTGAAATGAATAATGTTTCAACTAGGATAAAAGATTTGGCTGATTCTATAGTTGTATTAGGTAAATCAGCTGAGGAAATAGGAAAAATAATCGAAGTTATAAAAAATATAGCTAATCAAACTAACATGTTATCATTAAATGCAAGTATTGAGGCTGCTAGAGCTGGAGAATATGGTAGAGGTTTTGCAGTTGTTGCAAGATCTATAAAGGAATTATCAGATAGAAGTAAGGATGCAACAACAAGTATTGCTGATATAATTAGAAAAATACAATTAGATATTAAAGAAGCAGTGGACAAGTCAAATAAAGGACTTGAGGAGCTAGAAACTGGAATGTCTCTAGTTAAAGCTAGTGGAGATTCTATTAGTAAAATCTTATCTGTAGTAGATAAAACTAACCAATATGCGGTTTCAGTAACAGAAAGCACAAGGCTTCAAGATGAATCTCGTAGAGAAGTTATGGAGTCTGTAGATGAATTAACTAGTGTGGTTCAAGAAATATCTGCTACAACAATGGAGGAATCTGCAAGCATACAACAGATAGCATCAGGGGTTGAAGAAGTTAAAGGATGCATAGAAGAATTAGCTGCAGGAACAGAGGAAATCACTACAGTTACATCAGCTATATCTGGAAGATGGAAAGAGCTTATGGTACTGTTAGATGAAAAATAATTAATACATAAAAAAAGGTAATTGAAAGGGTTAGATTATGGCATATGATATTTTAGATGAATTATTTGAGAAAATTAGTGAGGTAACAAGTTTAAAGGATGTTGCGTACCATCAAATCAAAGAAGGAAAACTTAATCCTATTCATAAGACAAGTACTGATACTTTAAGTATTGATAAATGGAAAAGTGGTCATTATGGAAATCCCGTATATATAAAAGATACTTTTATATTACAGGAAATTGTAAGAACTAAAGATTATGTTGCTATTTCAGACACAAAAAATGATACTAGATCTTCAGAAGCTTTCTTTTTCTTTGGATTAGATAGCAATTTAATTATACCTGTAATCAAAAATGATGAAGTTGAAGGAATAGTATGTACAGTATCTATTAATGAAGTTCATAATTTTACTCAAGAAGAAATAGATGAGTGTGTAAAATTAGTAAATGACTACAAGGATAAGCTATAAGTTAGGAGAATTTGAGATGAGAATAAGTAATTCAATATTGAAGTGTTTAAAAGCAGCTGATGTTAAGCATGTTTTTGGTATTCCTGCGGGAACAGTAAGTCCAATTTACGATGCAATGAATGATGAAGACATAGTGCCTATAGTAACAAAAAATGAAGCAGGCGCAGCATATGCAGCTGCTAGATATGCAAATATATCAGGAAAGTTAGGGGTTTGCATAGTAGCGGGAGCAGTAGGAGTTAATAATATGATCAATGGGATTGCAGATGCAGCAAGAGCAAAAGCACCAGTTCTTATTATTTCAGGCTATGTTAACCGCTGGCAAATAGGTAAAGGAGCACTGCAAGAACTTGATACAGAGAACATATTAAAACCTATTACAAAATATAGTGAAACTATTCTTGATGAAAATAAGGTTATAGAGGGTCTTAAGAAAGCTATAACTATTGCACTTACGCCGCCACATGGACCTGTGCATATTTCTATACCATTAGATATTCAGCTTATGCAGTTTGAAGAAGATATAAACTGGGACTTTTCGAATCCAAGTGATAAGATTATCGAAGCTAATCTTAATGATATTAAGGAAGCTACGGACATAATAAATAATTCTAAACATGGAGTAATAATGGTAGGTAAAGGATGTAGAAGGCTTGGAGATGAAGTAGTTGAATTAAGTAAACATCTTAATTGGCCAATTATAACTACACCAGAAGGAAAAGGGGTTATACCTTCTACCTATAAATTGAATTATGGTAATTTTGGATATTCAAGTACTGATGCAGCATTAAATCTAGCTTATTCAGAAGATGTTGACTGTTTACTAATTCTTGGAACAAGCCTTGGTGAATCAGCAACATGTAACTTTAATACTAAACTTATAGAAGGTAAAAAAGTAATTCACGTTGATTGGGATAAGAAAGAACTTGGTAAGGTTTTTGATGAAGATTTAAAAATTCATGGAGATCTAAGACAAGTAGTACCTGAGTTAATTAGAAATACACAAAAATCCGCTGAAAAGCCTGAGATTAGACCAGAACTTAATGGTGATTATGTAAAAAATCATACAGGTGTTTCTTTAAGATTATTTTTAGATAGAATCACAGAATTTGTTCCTAAAAATACCCTTTATCTATCTGATTTAGGAGAGCATATGAACTTTGTGTTCAAATATTTAAACATACCTGAAGAAGGAAATTTTGAAGTGAATCTTAACTATGCTGCTATGGGGTCAGCAATAGGTGGAGCAGTTGGAGCATATTTAGTAGAAGAAAACAGACCTGTGGCTGTATTTTCAGGCGATGGTTCATTCTTTATGAATGGAACAGAAATTTTAACTGCTAAAGAAAATAATATGCCGATTATATATTTTATAATCAACAACTCAATGCTTGCTTATGTTGATCATGGTCATAAGTTTTTATATGGTAGAAGTTTAGAAGTATTTAAACAAGAGAGAGTTTCAATAGCTGATATGATGAATGCAGTTGGAGTAAAATCAATGAGAATTGAGAGTATTGAGGACATAATAAAGATTGATGATTTTACTAAAGATTTAAATGGGCCTTGTGTTATTGAGATAATAACAGATGGAACTGAACCAGCTCCAATTATGGATAGACTTAAATCATTAAAGAATTAAAATATATTAAAATATATTTTATATAAATAATTTGCTAATTAAAAGGAGAGAGTTAAATGAATAATATCGAATTAAACAAAGAGAAAAGTGTAATCTATGTAGTTTGCAAAGGAATGATTGCTAGAGCAGAAGCTTTAGAAATACTTCAAAAGTTAAAAGATACTTTTGGAAGTGTAAACACAGCATCATACAATTTAATAATCGATTCAAAAGAAGTAAAAACTACTCCTGCAGATGCTGTTGATGTATTACAATCAGTAATGGAAATATACACAGTAACTAAATTTAAGAATAAATTCTTTGTAGTTCCAGAGAGTGCTATAACTAACATGCAAAATAAGAGAGCTGATTCAAATGATTTCATGGGACAAGTTATACTTGTAAAATCTTATGAAGATGCTATAGCTAAGATTTAATAAAATAATACATAAAAAAGAGAACCAGAATTTTGGTTCTCTTTTTTCATATATATCTAATTAGAATTTATAGTATAGTGCCATAGTTGAAAAACCAACACCAGATCCTACAAATATTACGCTAGAGCCTTCTTTAACTTTTCCTTTATTTAAAGCATCTTTAATTGAGAAAATAACGCAGCTTGTACCAGTATAACCTATATTTCTTGAAACAAAGTTATAGTGCTCATCTATATTTTCTATATCTAATGCCTTTAATGTATCAGTTATTAGAGGTTCAGTAAACTGTGGAAGAGCAAAAAAATCTATATCAAATTGTGTTTTTTGATGCTCAGAAAGTAAATCTTTTATCATGTCTGACCATATGCTTGGATAATTAGCAGACTCTACAGGATAAGAGAACCATTTTAACTCTTCTTTATCAGTAACATCAGTTCTTAAATATCTTGAGAATCCATTAATTGGGCTTTGAGATGTTGCATGTTGATCTGAATCTGTATAAGAAACAGAGTCAATAACTCCTCTTTGGTAAGATTCTTCAACAGCTTCTAATACCACTGCGGAAGCTGAATCTCCAAAGGTTGCATATGTAAGGAAATCATCTTTTCTAGCTATTGAACTTATTAGAACACTTCCTACTATTAATGCTTTTTTAAATCTTTTATTAGTTTTCATAGTCCTGCTTACTTGATCTAAACCAAGAGTCATACCTAAACAGTTTGCGTTAATATCATATACTAACTTAGCATTTTTTGCACCAATAGCATTTACTAATTTAATTGCATTAGTAGGAGTTGTAAATTCAGGACTATCTGTAGAGAAAACAACCATATCTAATTCTTCTGGATTAGTATTTGATTCTTTAAGAGCAATTAAAGCTGCTTCTGTACTCATAGTTATAACTGTTTCATCTAAATCTGTGGAGATATGTCTGTAATCTCTACCTATAGATTCTAAAGCGCCTGTAATGTCTATTCCTTTTAATTCTTTAAAGTGATTAATATAATATTCATTATCTACTTTATTATCAGGAAGATAAGTTCCTACTCCTATTATATTTACATTAAGAAATTTTTGATTATTTTCCATTATGCGACACCTCACGTTTATTATTATATTTTTCTTTTAGTAAGTTTTTATAACAATGATTTATCAGGGGTAACAAGGATTTTTACATGGTTCTTTTTATCAGGACCACATAGCGTTTCGAATCCTTCTTCAACTATGTCATCAAGGTGAATTTTTTTAGTTATCCATCCTTCAGTTTTTATATTTCCATTATTCATATGAGCTATTGTAGTTGGATAATTATTTCTATAGCCCATTGTACCTACAATTTTTTTCTCAAAAAATACTAAGAAGTTTGGATTGAATTTTATTTCACTTTCCCAAAGACTTGTAATAACAAGTGTTCCATCGGATTTAATGCTATTAAAAGCAGTTGTAAAGCCTATTTCAGAACCTGTTGTTTCGAAAGCAGCATCTACTCCTACTCCCCCAGTAATCTCCATTATCTTGGAAACAACATCAACTTCATTTGGATCAAGAATTATATCTGCTCCAGCACGTTTTGCATATTCTTGTCTTACTGATTTTCTTTGAAAACAAATTACAAGACTTGCTCCAGCAGCCTTTAAGCATTCTATAGTTCCAAGACCAATAGGACCAGCTCCAAGAACTAAGGCAGTTTGTCCTATTTTGAAGTTTGCTCTATCTATTGAGTGCATTCCAACAGTTACTGGCTCAGCTAAGGCTGCTCTTTCATAAGATAATTCATCAGGAATTTTATGTACAAATCTTTCAGGTAGTACACTATATTCAGAAAATCCTCCTATAGTACCACACTGTCCATGGCATCCTAAGCTTGTACATAAGTTATACTTACCTTCAAGACATGATGGACATTTGCCACAAACTATCATAGGTTCAGCAACAACTCTATCACCAATTTTAAGTTTAGATACATTACTGCCTACTTCAACAATTTCACCAGAAAACTCATGCCCAAGAACTACAGGAGCAGTTTTTCCGCTAAGTGGATGAGGGTGTTCTGTAGGAATTAAAATAGGACCTGCTACATATTCATGTAAATCTGATCCACAAATTCCACACCATTTTACTTTGATTTTTACTGAATCATTAGGGACACTTGGTTCGTCGATTTCCTCAATTCGCATATCTTTCTTATTGTACCAAAAAGCTGCTTTCATAATAAAATCCTCCTAAAGATGAAATATATGTAATTTTAACTACAATTATATCATAAAAAAAGGAAAAATAGTATTAGAATTATGGTAAAAATTTGATTGAATTTAATAAATAATTTAACTAATTCAGTATGGGAAGTATTGAGAATACAAAAAGAACTAAATTATTACAAATTTCTAAGTTTAAGGATTAAATATAATTTTAAGACTTGGAAAAGGAAAGATGGAAGTATATAGAGAATTTATGTAGATGATCTACGATTATTGCTAATTTTTATACGTTTATTACATTGTGAACATTAATAGTAGATAACGTGCTAATATTAATTTATATATACATAGTTTTATAAATGAAAATTAAGAGGGAGAGAATCAATGCGGAAACTTAAAATACATAAAAAAGATTTTATAATATATACAATTATAAATATTGTTGCACTATTAGTAGCCATGATTGATTTAACTGTTAATGGAGATAGTAGAGTGCTATCATTTTTTCCTATAATTACACTCGGGATTTTTATCTTCCTTATTGTGAGATTTATAAGAATTGCTATAGGAAATATTAATGTAAGTGAGAATGAGGAATGGTTCTATAATTTATATAATAGAGGATGTGTCATTTTTCTTATAGGTATGTGTTTATTTAAAATATTTAAATAGTTAGGGGAAAATGAGGTTCAGGGGGAGGCAAATCGTTGGATGAAAAGAAAATATATGCTTCTTGTAAGTTCTATTATTATTGCTATGATATTGAATGATATTTTTATGGCAATGGAGTTGGTTTGGTTCATTCAACTGAGTCCATTTATATTTATTTTATTAATATATCTATTAATGTCTCTTAAGATAAAGAGATAAATTGTGTATAAGGAGTAAATTTATGAAGGTCTCTAAATATAAAAATCCACTTATATATTCAGTAGTAGTAAGTGTGACTATATTCATTATCAATATATATTTGATAATTATCAATGAAACTGTTATGGTACCGTTAAATTTAGTTTTAGTATCTCTTTTTAATAGCAATCTTATTAATAGAAATACAGAAATTACAAAGAGAGAAAAGAAAATTATATTATCGATAACAGTTATAAATATTTTATCTGTATTTATATGTATGGCTATATATTAATAAGCACTAGATAATTTATATAATGAATAAAGATAAGTAAGATATTATCAACTAAAAATAAAAAAACTTGAAGAGGTGGACATGATTTTTGATTTCTTTATACAAATAATTATTTCAACAATAATAACTATATTGATAATTTTTAATTACAAGAAATTTAACTTTATGACTATACATAGAAAAATGGCTTGGATATTAGTTATACTATTATTTCTAGTAAATATCTGCTTAAATGTTCTTTATAAAGAGAATAAGCAAATAGTTTTATTAGGAATTTATTCTATAGTACAACCTATAATATATATACTATTTATATATTTAATTTTGAGTTTAAAAAAGAAGAATGGGCGGTAAGGTAGTATTGTTTAGAAATTATAATATTATAAGGAAAGATATGATTTTTGCTATTATAGCATATAGTTTATGTGCTATTTATTCAATTTTTATAAGTAAGGAGAGTGACTATAATCATTTAAAAAACGGACTAATTATACTTCTTCTGTTTTACTCCCAGCTAATATTTATTACTGTAAATTCAGCGTACATTCATAAAAAGAAAACTATATATTCTAAAAAGATATTTTTCTATAAAAATTCGGAATTATGTTTGAGATTTATAATATTCTTAATTACAAACTTAAATTTAAGTAGGTTTGGGTTAAGTATGACTTTAGGTAATAGGCTAGCTGTAATTGCAATTGGAATAGTATTAAGCGGGATTATATTTTTATATCAATATAATGTAAGAAATAAGAGAAGTGTTCCTCTTGCAGAAAGAAATATAGATAAGAAAAAGCTAGAAGGGATTAGTTTATTAGGAATGATTTTGTATACATATTCTATATATATAGGTAGATATGCTGAGTTAGATACTTTAGCATTGAAACTGATAGCTTTCTATATTGCTATAATGGTAATTTTTAAAAAGCTAAAAGAGTTTTATGTAGATTTAAGAAAAAAAAGATTGCTTTTTATTATGGTAAGCTTAGGTGTTGGATTTCTTATAAATTTTATTGGTGCATTAGTTTTTATTTATGTAGGAGAAGAAAACATTGTTGATTTTTATAGTATAAAAGATATCATGATTATAGTAGGAATAATCTGTGCATTACCTCTATTAAAAGTTTATAATAATGTAAATTAAATACCTGAAAACCTTTTAAAAATAAATTGCTGTGATATAATGTTAATATTATATAGTTTAAAAGGATGGGAAATAGATGGAAAAGGATAAGAAAAACAATAATGAAGAAAAGAAACAAAGCACTCAACTACCTGCATTATTTTATCTTTCTTTAGGAGTTATTTTATATTTTTCAGGTAAGATGAAAAATGGTGGAACTATAACTGTTGAATCTGGAATAGGGATTTTACTTTTAGCTATAGGTGCAGTAAAGGTTGTACTTTATTTTATAAAAAAGAAAAAAGCTCCAAAGGTTGAAGAAGTTAAAGAGCCTGTTATAGAGAACAAAAATAAGAAAAAAAGTAAAAAGAAAAATAAGTAAGATTAAATAGGTAGATAAATATTAATAATTTATCTACCTTGTTTTTATTTACATAAAGTGAAAGAATTTGTATTTGTATTTTCTACAAATTTATTTATACTTATTCTAGGGGATAATTTTTATGGGGAGAAAAGAAATGAATACAATTATATATTATTTTACTGGAACAGGTAATTCTCTCTATATAGCTAGAGAAACAGCTTGCTATTTGGGTGATTGCGAAATAGTTCCTATAGCTAAGCTAATAAATGAAGATTACATAGAATGTAATTATGATAAAGTAGGTATAATTTTTCCAATGTATTATGGAGGTTTACCTAAAATTGTTGTGGAGTTTATGGAGAAATTAAAAATTAAAGAAAGTACATATGTATTTGCTATTAGCACTAAAGGTGGTACAGAAGGTGTACCTATGAAGCAAATTGATTCTATATTGAAAAAACAAAATAATAAACTAAGTTTTAGCCACTACGTTACTATGCCGGATAATTATATTAAAATATATAAGGTTAAAAATGATGAATATATTAAAAATCTAATTGAAAAAGAAAAAAGAATTTTATTAAGAGAGTTAAATTTAGTTAAGGATAATAAAATAAAGCCTATAAAAAAAGGCTTATATTATTATACTATTTCACCTCTTTATAAAAGTTTTATCAGAAACGTAAATTTTAAAGATCAAAAACTTATTATAGATGAAAAGTGTATAAGATGTGGGTTATGTCAAAAAATATGTCCTGTTGATAATATATATCTAGTGAATGGATTTCCAAGCTGGAAACATCAATGCCAACAATGTATGGCATGTATACAAGCCTGTCCTAAAAAGTCTATAAATATAGGTAAAAAGACGGTTAATAGAAAAAGATACATAAATCCCTATGTTCATGTTAATGATATAATTAATCAAAAATAATAATTTAATGTTATAAAATTTATGTTAAATTAGTTAAGTATTTAGTAGTATTTTAATCTTATAAAAGATAATAATAATATTGTGTTCAATCACAAATATTATTTTCTTGGAGGGATTTATAATGAAAAACGCAAGACAAAATGTTGAATGTTCAATAGACGATTTACAAAAGGTTAAACAACATTTGGATCAGGCTCTACAAAGTGTAGAAAAACAAGAAAACAAAGCTAGAATCCAACAAACTTGTGATGCAGTACAAAGTGCTTTAACAAAAGCTCAAGATACAATAAATAACTATGTAGAATCATAAAAATTATAAGGAGCAGCCTTTTATAATGGGCAGCTCCTTATTTTAATTATTAAGAAAACTAAAAATATAAAAATAAGGAAATATTTCTAAATGAGTATTAAAATAAATGTTATAATAAAATAAAAGGGGTGTTTTTATGGAAATTATAAAAAAAGATGGAAGAATAGAAAGTTTTAATGAAAAGAAATTATCTACTAGCATTGAAAATTCAGCAAGAGATAATGAAATATATTTAAATAAATCAGATTTAAATTTTCTTGTAGGATATATTGAAAATATGATTAAAGATCTCAGGAAAGATAATTCTAAGACTTCATCTTATGAGATAAAAGGATTAGTTATTGAGGCTTTAATAGTTAATGGGTTTAAAAATATTTTAGATAAATATTTAGGGTTAAATAATTAGGTAAGAATTTATTCTTGCCTTACTTTTATAATGAGGTGATTTTTTTGAATAAAGTAAGTATAAGAAAAACAATGGTAGAGAAGAGAGATTCACTTGATTCGGATTTAAGAAATAAATTTAGTGAAAAAATAACAAATAAAATTTTAAGTAATATTTTTTATAAAGAAGCTAAAAGTATTTTTTGTTTTATTGGATTTGGAAGTGAAGTTAATACTATTGGAATAATAGAGGGTGCACTAAGAGATGGGAAACAGGTATATGTTCCAAGAGTTAGAAATAAGGAAATGAAGGTTATAAGAATAGATTCATTGGACAACTTAAAACCTGGAGTTTTTGGAATACTTGAGCCTGAAGATGGAGAAGAGCTTAATGAAGATTGTGATCTTATACTTATGCCAGGAGTAGCTTTTACTAAGGAGGGAAAAAGATTAGGTTATGGAGGAGGCTATTATGATAAATATTTAGCACAATATAATAGTAATACTTTAAAAATAGCAATTGCCTACTCCATACAAGTGATAGATTTCATTCCTACTGAAAGTTATGATAAAACTGTAGATTATATAGTCACTGAGGACTTTACATATAAGTGTCACGAATAAGGTAAATCTGGAGATAAACCGAGATGTAAGGAATACATGTAGTTAAATATTTGAGTATATAAAACATAGTTAAGTACCAAGTATATGTTAGGTAATAGAGAATCTTTATAGTTTACATAAAAGCATTTATTACAGGAATCTAAATAAGAAGAATTTTCAGATATAACTATAACAAATGGTTTTTTATCTTGAGTTTTTATGATATCTAAAAATTGTTGATTATAATCTATATCAGGATTACTTACTGATTTAAATAAGAATATTAATGTATTGTCATTTATAAAAGGTTTTATACTTTGATTGATATCAGAAGGAGACCAGCTTAATGAGTATACTGTTCCGTTTGTTAATTTCAAGGTATTTAATGCACAGTAATTACTCATTCCTTTTAGTTCAGAAGTCCCTACATAAAGAACTCTACTTGGATTTCTTCTAACTATGTTTAGTGTATCACTCCAAATTGTATTAAGTATATATTTTGAATTAACCAAAGTTTCTTCTAAATATAGTTTTTGGTTTTCTAAATTATTAATATTAAATAGTAAGATTGAGGATAAAATCATGCAGGTGTAAGAAGAAGTCATAGCGAATCCTTTATCATTTGATTCTTCTGGCAGTGTGAGTATATAAAAGTTTGATTTATCTGAGTATTCCTTTGAGAATATACCTTCATTATTACTTGTTACAAGTATAAAATGAGAATTTTGTAATAGCTTTGTGCATGTATTTAACGCATCTAGAGTTTCTTTAGTATTTCCTGATCTAGAATATAAGATTACTAGTATATTTGATAAATCTTTTAAATAAGTATATGGATTATTTAGAATCTCAGATGCTGGAATAGAGTTTACAGGAATTTTAAACTCTTCTGATAAATAAGGCATAAGGGTATCTCCTACATAGGCTGATGCACCTGAACCAATTAATAATATTCTGGATATAGTATTATCTAATAAAGGTTTTAGAAAATTATTAATTTCATCCTTTTTGCTTTTGATAGAATAATATATTTTTTGCCATAACCTAGGCTGTTGTTTTATTTCTTCCAATGTGTAGCAACTGTTGTTAGGAAGAATTTTCATTGAATATCAACTCCTTAAAATGTGATGGAAAGAGATAGAAAACCTTTTCTTTTTAATATATTATTAAGTATGATGAAAAAGGTTACTATATTTAAAAATAATTATTTATTTAAAAATCATTGCAATTTTATATGGTAGAAGTATAATAAAAGTAATGAAAAATACAAAATGGTCTTTTATCAAGAATGGTGGAGGGACTGGCCCTATGAAACCTAGCAACAGCTAACACTCATTATGTTGGAATTGTGCTAAATCCTGCAGGTATATCCTGATAGATAAGAGGAAGAATAATTTTGCATATGTATATTAATGTGCTTTATTAGCTATTTCTGCTTATCTTATAGTAGAAGTAGTTTTTTTTATTTCTCTGTAAGTGAGCTGTTTAATAGTTTAGCTTTAGCTGTTTTTATATTTGGTAAAAGGCCACTTTTAAATAATAAGGGGGCTTTTTTTATGGCAAAAATTGCATTAATGGGTTATGGAGTAGTAGGAAGTGGACTAATTGAACTAATAGATAATAACAAAAGCAAGATAGACAATTTAGAAGTGTCTTCGATACTTGTACGATGTTTAAGCAAACATGAGGGTAAAAAGTATAGTGAATATTTGACTGATAATGTTGAGGAGTTTTTTAGTAAAGAAAGCGATATTGTAGTTGAGGTTATGGGTTCATTACATCCAGCCTATGAATATGTGAAAAGGGCACTACAAGCTAAAAAACATGTGGTAACTGCAAATAAAGACCTTATAGCAGAATATGGTGGAGAACTATTATCTTTAGCTAAGGAGAGTGGAGTGACTCT
Source organism: Clostridium sp. UBA1652 (assembly GCF_002320975.1). Lineage (NCBI taxonomy): Bacteria > Bacillati > Bacillota > Clostridia > Eubacteriales > Clostridiaceae > Clostridium > Clostridium sp. UBA1652. Next base: position 52,464 of record NZ_DCLI01000090.1, on the reverse strand, counting down.
AAAGTTTGAAGCGTCTGTAGGTGGAGGAATTCCTATTTTAAAACCACTAATTGAATCTTTAGAAGGAAATAGCATAAAGAGCATAAGAGGAATATTAAATGGTACTACTAACTATATTTTAACTAAAATGTACAATGAAAATGTTGATTACGAAGAGGCTTTAAAAGAAGCTCAGGCTTTAGGGTTTGCTGAAGCTAATCCTGATTCAGACGTCTTAGGATATGATGCTGCAAGAAAGCTTGCCATATTATCAACTATAGCCTATAAGAATAGAATATCATGGAAGAATATAAACATAGAGGGTATAAATAATTTAGAAAGACAAGATTTTATATATGCAAAGGAACTTGGGTATAGAATAAAGTTAATAGCAGAAAGTATAATGGAGGGGGATCAGGTGTATGCATCTGTAAGACCAGCCTTAGTTAAAGAAGGAAGTATACTTTCTACTATTAATAATGAAGTTAATGGAGTTGTGTTCCATGGAGATGCAGTGGGAGAGGTTAGCTTTACTGGAAAAGGAGCTGGAATGCTTCCAACAGGTTCAGCTGTTTTTGGAGATGTTTTAGATATAATTAGAGGAAGAAAAGAAACTTCTGAGAATTATCTTAATGAAATATTAGTAAATAGATATATAGATAGTGAGGTAGGAGTTTTAATAAGGATAAAAACAAAGGAAAAGAAAAATGTTATTAAAAAGTTAAGATTAGAATTCCCAGATTTACAATTAGTAGGGGAAAAGAGAGATGAGCTGGCATTATATATAAATGCTTTAGGTGAAAATAAAATACAGGATGCTTTAGAGAGACTAAAACTTGCTGGGAATATAATTTCTTTTAAAAAGTTACTTAGAGCAGTTTAAATAAAAAAAAGAGGCCTAGGCCTCTTTTTTAGTTCTCTTTAGTAGCTATTTCTTGAACGATTCTGTTAACAAAAGATTCTAAAGATAGAGCACCTTCGTCTCCATTTTTTCTACTTCTAACAGAAACTTCTTTGTTTTCAGCTTCTTTTTCTCCAACTACTATTATATAAGGAGATCTTTCTAATCTTGCTTCTCTTATTTTATAACCTATTTTTTCTGCTCTATAGTCAACTTCAACTCTAACACCTTTGTTTAATAAAGTTTTGCTAACTTCTTCAGCATAGTCATTATACTTATCAGATATAGGAAGTATTTTAGCTTGAACTGGAGCTAGCCAAGTTGGTAGAGCGCCAGCATACTTTTCTATAAGCATAGCTAGAGTTCTTTCATAACAACCTATAGAACTTCTGTGAATTATATAAGGAGTTTTCTTTTCTCCATCTTTATCAACATAAGTCATCTGGAATCTTTCAGCAATAGCAAAGTCAATTTGAACTGTTATTATAGTATCTTCTTTACCATGAACATTCTTAAACTGAATATCTAGCTTAGGACCATAGAAGGCAGCTTCATCATCAGCTTCATAAAAATCTATATTTAGATGATTTAAAATATCTCTCATTAAGTTTTGAGTTTTTTCCCAAGCTTCAGGGTCATCTATATATTTTTCTTTATTGTTAGGATCCCATTTAGAGAATCTATAAGTTATATCATCTTGAATTCCTAAAGTTGTCATTACATATTTTATTAAATCTACAACTCCTTTAAATTCATCTTCTAATTGTTCAGGTGTAACTATTAAGTGACCGTCAGCTAAAGTGAATTGTCTAACTCTAATAAGTCCATGCATTTCACCAGAAGCTTCATTTCTAAATAAAGTAGAAGTTTCTGCATATCTTTTAGGAAGATCTCTATAGCTGTGTTGTTCAGCATTGTAGATTGTATATTGGAATGGGCAAGTCATAGGTCTTAAACCAAAAACCTCATCATCCTTTTCCTCATCTCCTAAAACAAACATACCATCTTTATAATGATCCCAATGACCAGATATTTTATAAAGATCACTTTTTGCCATTAAAGGTGTTTTAGTTAATAAATAACCTCTTTTTTCTTCTTCATCTTCAATCCATCTTTGAAGAACTTGAATTATTTTAGCTCCTTTAGGCATTAATAGTGGAAGACCTTGACCTACATTTTCATTAGTAGTGAATATTCCAAGCTCTCTGCCAAGTTTGTTATGATCTCTTCTTTTAGCTTCTTCCAAAGCTTCTAAGTGAGCATCTAACTCAGATTTTTTAGGGAAAGCAGTAGCATAAACTCTAGATAACATCTTGTTTTTTTCGTTTCCTCTCCAGTAAGCTCCAGCAGATCTAATTAATTTAACTGCTTTAACTGTCTTAGTGGATAAAAGATGAGGACCGGCACAAAGATCTACAAATTCTCCTTGCTTATAGAAAGATATAACCTCATCTTCAGGAAGATCGTTTATAAGTTCTATTTTATAAGATTCATTTTTTTCTTCCATTAGTTTTAAAGCTTCTGCTCTTGGAAGTTCAAACTTTTCTATTTTTAAATCTTCTTTAGCTATTTTAGCTATTTCTTTTTCTATTTTATCTAACTCATCTTGAGAAAAATTTCCATCTTTATCGAAATCATAATAGAAACCATTTTCTATAGAAGGTCCTATAGCCAGTTTTGTGTCTGGATATAATCTTTTAACTGCTTGAGCTAGCATATGAGAAGCAGTGTGTCTAAAAGCAGCTTTCCCTTCTTCAGAATCAAATGTGCATATACTTAATTCAACATCCTCATTAACTACATAACGTAAATCAACCACATTTCCATTAACAATACCACAACATGCAGCTCTAGCTAAACCTTCACTGATACTTTTAGCTATTTCATAGACTGATAAACCCGATTCAAGTTCTTTTATAGATCCATCTTTTAAAGTAATTTTAACCATTTTAATTTATATCTCCTTTCAAATTTAAATAACAAAAAAACTCCCGTCCCAATAAAAATAAAGGGACGAGAGTATTAATTCCCGCGGTTCCACCCTAAATTGCTAACTAATAGCCACTTAAGAAAATCGTAACGTGATTATAACGGACTTTATTAGAGTCACTCAGAGGTGGTTTTCAGCTAAACATATTTAAAGATACTCACACCAATGTATCCTCTCTCTGAAAATATAAAAAAGCTTACTCTTCTCATCATAGAATTCAATATTGTTTTAGATAATTATAGTTTTAAAAATTTTGTATGTCAATAGATTAGAAAAATTAAAAGCAATCTTTTACAGATTGTCTCATATAATAAATCATATAATTGCTGGAGGAAGAAATATTGATTCTTTTAAGAGGGCTAGTAGCTGGTGTATTTACAATAATACTTAGTTTTTTACTATCTAAGTATAGAGAGTTAGTCATACTATATATACCAAACTTCACTAAAAAGTATATATATGAAGATTTAGAAGAAAAGTATAGCAGCTATTTAATTGTATATTATTTAATGGCGTGGTTAATATATTTAGTGTTGTTTTTGATAATAGTTAATTTTTTTGATTTGATTGGATTAAATGTGGGTTTTGACATGATAAATACCATGGTTGTAAGGAAAGAGTATTGGATATTTCCAGCGTTAATCTTTTCGTTACATCTCTCAAATATAGTCGTTAAAAGACTTTTTAAAGCAATACTAGAGGAATCTTACGAAGAATTTATAATTTTTATGTTCTGTAAACAAAGATGTTTTACTTTAAAGGAAATGATAATAAGAATATATTTTAGCTCTAAGATATACAGGATTTACTCTAAAGTTATACTTACTGTATTATCAGTGTATATTTTTTTAGGTATGCTTTATTATTCTAATATAAATAATCAAGGTATCATTATTAATAATTACTTTTCAATATTAGAAAAAGAGTATAGTTATGATGATATAGGAATTATAGTTGAAGAATATAGCTGGAAGGAGCATAAGTTTACTCTAGTGTTTAAGGATGGATCCATATGGAATAGCTCAGGAATACTAACGAATTCTAAATCGGAAGAAAATTATAAGTTAATGAAATTTATAGAGGATAAAAGTGATGTGAAAGCCATAGAGTTGAAATAGATATTTTAATATTATATATAGATAATATTAAAATCAATGTCGAAAAATAATTAATAGAAAGTTGTTGCGAATATATTGACGAATTATGGTGAAAAATATATAATTTAACTATACAAAAGATAATTAATAAATACTAAAGAATACGTGTCTAAAATACTATATTAAATTTAATAAAGAAACTAATGAAGGATCAAGATCGGTGGTTATTATATAAGATAATCACCGATTTATAATTTTTCCATTAAATTAGTAAATTTATTATTGATTTCTTGTTAAATACATGTATAATATTAAATGTAGAAGTTGCAGATGTGGCGGAATTGGCAGACGCACTAGACTTAGGATCTAGCGCCTACGGCGTGGGGGTTCGACTCCCTTCATCTGCACCAAATATGCGGAAGTGACTCAATGGTAGAGTGTCACCTTGCCAAGGTGAAAGTTGCGGGTTCGAATCCCGTCTTCCGCTCCAAAAAAAGAAACAGCTAAAGCTGTTTCTTTTTTTACGATAATTTTAACGCTAATTGAGCTAATTTCAAATCTTCTAACATTTCGTAGGTGTAAAAGTAATTGCCCATAAGATAGAATACAATATCTTCTTTTAGGTAACCTTCTTTATATAACTTTAAACTTTTAGTTAATTTTTTAAAGGAGTTATTGGAGATGTTAAGAATATTTGATAACTCATAGACCGTATAATATTCTTTTGGTAATATATTTAAAAGCTTATTCTGTAACTCTAACTTGTACTTAAGATCTGTTTCCTCACATCTATGTGGACCATTTTTACCTCGATGATGCTCTTGACATAGATATTTATAATTTAGAGGAAAATCTAATCCACCTTCACTTCTGTGAACAATGTGATGAATATCAGCTTTTTTTCCACAAATCTCACAATAATACAATCAACTAACACCTTCCTATTCAAAATATTTTATTTACTAATATTATATGATATTGGGAGTAAAAGTTCAATCTATAGATGTGAATATGAAAATATGAACATTAAAGATTGTATGGGATAAACTAAAAGTAATTGGAGAGCTTGAAATAGGGTAAATAATACTATATACTAAAGTTATAGATATATTAAAAATGAGGGTGATGAATTTGAGGATGCAATTTAATTCATTTGACTACTGGAAGGAACAGATAAACAAAAGCAGAACTATAAGAGGTCATGTATTTGTAGATGAACCTATAAATAAGAAAACTGTATATCTCCATAGCCTTATTTTTTGTAAAAATACTGGTATAGAGAATGTATGGGCACCATTTCCAAATGCTAAAGCATTATTAGGGTATATACAATATTCTTTTTTGCAAGAAGCTTTTTATAAGTGGATATACAGTAGGGAAGAAAAGATCAACTTTATTCCATACAATACAACCGAAGAAGTGATTAGTAAAGCTGCTAGAGATAAAAAAATAACAAGTAAAGAAGAAAATAATATGAGAAGGCATTTAAATATGATAAAAAAATGCTGGGATTTAAGTGAAGATAGGATTCTTTTAGAACTTAGAAAATTCTCTATAGATTTTAACAAGACGTGGCTAGGGGACAATACTGAGTTCATATATTTAAAGACTTTTTCTAAAGCTGAGGACTTGGGATCTTTTGTATTAGAAACTGGGAAATTATTAAATACTGATAATAAAATTGAGGATAAAATAGGTATGGATGAAAACAATTTCATAAGAGTCTGTAAAACAGCATCTTCGGTTAAAAAGAGTGGAGAAGAGCTTAAGGACATCTTAGCTAAAAAGCTTACTGAAATATTATAAAAAACTTGACATTTATTTTATGAGTAAATATAATAAACAATGTGAGTTGCGTCTTTAGCTCAGCTGGATAGAGCAACGCCCTTCTAAGGCGTGGGCCAGGGGTTCGAATCCCTTAAGACGCACCAGTTTTTTTGGGATGTCGCCAAGCGGTAAGGCACCGCACTTTGACTGCGGTATTCGTAGGTTCAAATCCTGCCATCCCAGCCAAAAAAACTTGACAAGATTATGCATAATATGTATAATAATTCTTGTGTTATTGCGGGTGTAGCTCAATGGTAGAGCCCTAGCCTTCCAAGCTAGTTACGTGGGTTCGATTCCCATCACCCGCTCCATTTTATGCACCATTAGCTCAGTTGGTAGAGCACCTGACTCTTAATCAGGGTGTCCCCGGTTCGAACCCGTGATGGTGCACCAGAAAAGAACTATGTTAACATAGTTCTTTTTTTTGTTGTCTTAAATTATATCTATTTCATCCAATAATTGTTTCAATGATACTAATATGTTAAAATATACGTAATGCAATTCCAAAATGAACTTAAATAGGAGTGATATAATGTTTAGTCCAGAGGAAATACAATCTTTAAATGAATTAGAGTTCCTACTATATAACTACATAAGTAAAAATAAAGATAAAGTTATATATATGAGAATAAGAGATTTAGCTGATGAAGTTCATGTATCAACAACAACAATATTGAGATTTTGCAAAAAAATGAATTGTAATGGATTTGCAGAGTTTAAAGTTAAACTAAAGATGTTTATTGAGGAAGAAGAAGGCAAACTTTTAAATGATGATAAAAGCACTTTTATAGAATTTATGAATAGAGCAGCAACAAAGGATTTTGAGGATTCAATGAAAATGGCTTGTGATGCAATATACAAATCAAGTAATTTATTAATTATAGGAATAGGGAATTCAGGAGCTATTGCTACTTATGGTTCTCGTTATTTTGCATCTTTAAATAAATTTGCAGTATATATAGATGATCCATTTTATCCTGTAAGCGGAGAATACTTAGATAATGGGGTAACAATTGCTTTATCAGTATCAGGGGAAACTCCTACTATAATAAATCATGTAACAAGATTAAAGAAAAAAAATAGTACTATTATAAGTATAACAAATAGTAAAAGTTGTACTTTAGCTCAGATGTCTGATATAAACATATCTTATTATGTGCAATATGAAACTTATAAGTACTTTGATATAACAACTCAATTACCTGTAATGTATATATTAGAAACATTAGCAAAGCGTGTATTTAATTTAACTCAAAAGGATAAAAATAAGCAACTATAACAAAAAACAACTTGTTTTTTTAAGGTAACTTATTTTTAGGTAAAAAACTAGTTTTTTTAACCCTTAAAACCATTTACAAATGTTTTGGAAACGAATACTATAGTGGTGAGAGGGGGAGATCAGAATGATATATAGAAAGCTTGATGAATTTAGTCCCGATTTCTTATGGGGATCTGCGTCAGCAGCATATCAAGTAGAAGGAGCATGGAACGAAGATGGCAAAGGACCATCCGTATGGGATGAGTATGTTAGAATTCCCGGTACTACATATAAAGATACCAATGGAGATGTAGCAGTAGATCATTACCATAGATATAAAGAGGATGTTAAGCTTATGGCTGACATGGGATTAAAGGCTTATAGATTTTCGATAGCCTGGAGTCGTATATATCCTCAAGGTAATGGCGAGGTAAATGAAGAAGGTTTAAAATTTTATGATAATTTGATAAATGAATTAATACAATATAATATAGAACCTATCATAACTATTTACCATTGGGATTTACCACAAGGTTTGCAAGATCAATACGGAGGATGGGAGTCAAGAAAAATAATTGATGATTTTAATGAATATTGTATAGCTCTATATAAGAGATATGGGGATAGAGTTAAATATTGGGTAACATTAAATGAACAAAATGTTTTTATAACTCATGGATATGAGAAAGCTGTACACCCACCGAAAGTTACTGATAAAAAAAGAATGTATGAAGCAAACCATATTGCAAGTTTAGCGAATGCTAAAGCTATTCAATCTTTTAGAAAATACGTGCCAAATGGAAAGATTGGACCAAGTTTTGCATTTTCACCAATATATGCGTTTAGTTCAAAGCCAGAAGATGTACTAGCGTTAGAAAATGTTGAGGAAATAAGTAATTATTGGTGGCTAGATGTGTATTGTTGGGGAGAATACCCTAAAATAGCATGGAAATATTTAAGTAAATTAGGATTAGCACCAACTATAGAAGATGGGGATATAGAGTTATTAAAAGCAGGTAAACCAGATTTTATGGGAGTTAATTATTATAGAAGTGGAACAGTTGAAATGAATCCTTTAGAAGGTGGAGTTGAAGAAGCTGTTGCAAAGATGAATACTACTGGGAAAAAAGGTACTACTGCTGAAAGTGGCGTTCCTGGAGTATTTAAAAGTAAAAACAATCCTTATCTAGAAGCTACGAATTGGGATTGGGAAATCGATCCACAAGGGCTAAGAATTGGAATGAGGAGATTGACAAATAGATACAAATTGCCTATACTTATAACTGAGAACGGTTTAGGTGAATTCGATACTCTTGAAAATGACAATGTAAACGATGACTACAGAATAGAGTATATAAAGAAACATATAGAAGCATGTCAAGAAGCTATAACAGATGGAGTTGAATTAATAGGATACTGCACATGGTCTTTCACCGACTTATTGAGTTGGTTAAATGGGTACCAAAAGCGTTATGGATTCGTGTATGTAGATAGAGATGAAAATGATGAAAAAGACCTAAGACGAATAAAGAAAAAGAGTTTTCATTGGTACAAAAATGTAATAAAAACAAATGGTCAGCAATTATAATTTATATATCGAAAGGGGTTTTTATTATGAAAAAAATCTTATTAGTATGCGCAGCAGGCATGTCAACAAGTCTTTTAGTTAATAAAATGAACAATGCTGCAAAAGAAAAGGGGGTGGAAGTAGAAATAACAGCTCTGCCAGTATCAGAAGCAGACAAGCTTACTGATGAAGTGGACATAGTGCTTTTAGGACCACAAGTTCGTTTTCAAAAGCCGCAAGTTGATGCTTTAGTTAAAGGAAGAATTCCTGTTGAAGTTATCGACATGAGACTTTATGGAACTATGAATGGAAAAGCTGTTTTAGAAAATGCATTATCAAAAATCTAAGAACTTATAATTGGGTAAATTATTTAAACTAATCTTAAAGATTAGAATGATGGAGGGGATCAAATTGAATAAACTTGAAGCTGTAATGGAAAGATTACTAGTTCCAATAGCTACTAAACTTAATGCGCAAAGACATGTATGTGCCGTACGTGATGCGTTCATATTAACTTTCCCGATTACTATGGCGGGAGCAATAATAGTATTATTAAACTTCGTTGTTTTGTCACCAGATGGATTTATAGCTAGCTTACTAAATTTAGGTGATATATTCCCTAACTTAAGCTCAGCACAAGCAATATTCTCACCAGTTTTAAGAGGATCTAATGATATATTAGCTCTTATGATTGTTTTCCTAGTAGGAAGAAATGTTGCTTTAGCTCTTAAGGGAGATGATTTGTTAGCAGGACTAACTTCATTCTCAGTTTACTTTATAGTATATCAACCAGCTAAATCTTTTGAAGGTGTAGCAGGAAACTATATTTCAACTCAATATTTTAATGCACAAGGTTTATTCGTTGCATTAATAGTAGGACTTATTGTTGGTGAACTTGTAACTAAACTTGGTAAATCAGAAAAGTTACAAATCACAATGCCAGAGCAAGTGCCACCAGCAGTTGCAAGATCATTTAAGATATTAATTCCAATAATCATGGTAACAGTATTATTTGCTGTAATCAACTACTTAATTACTTTAGTATACGCTGATGGTCTTCATGCTTTAGTTTATAAAGTTATACAGTCACCATTAACTGGATTAAGTAACAGTGTTGTAACAGTTATAATCCTTGCGGTTGTATCTAACTTCTTATGGATATTAGGTATACATGGTCCAAACACAATTGCTGCAATCAGAGATACTATGTTTGCAGAAGCTAACAATGCTAACTTAGCATATGTTAATGCTAATGGTTCAGCATGGGGAGCACCTTACACAACTACATGGGCACTAAATGATGCTTTTGCTAACTATGGTGGTTCAGGATGTACTTTAGGATTAATAATAGCTGTATTTTTAGTTTCTAAGAGAGCTGACTATAAAGATATAATCAAACTTTCAGTCGCTCCAGGATTATTTAATATAAACGAACCAATAGTATTTGGTCTTCCAGTTGTATTAAATCCAATGTTAATAATACCATTTATATTAGCACCAGTTGTTAATATACTTATAGGATATACATTTATATCACTTAAGATTATTCCTCCAATAGCCTATAGTGTGCCATGGACTACTCCAGGACCATTAATAGCATTCCTAGGCTCAGGTGCAAACTTTGGAGCATTACTAGTAGGTTTCTTATGTTTGGCAGCAGCAACAGTGGTATATTTACCATTTGTATTGGCGGCGAATAAAACCGTAGCGGGATCTGAAGAAGTTACAATGTAATTATTAAAAATCTATCAGGGACTGCGTAAGCGTCCCTGGTTTTTATAATATTGATATTTAACGCCCAGTATTGACAATAAGATTTAGTTAATACGCAGTAAAATAAAAATAAAGGGGACATATTGTATGGAAGAAATGGAGTTAATTGCATTTAATATCATTAGTAATGTGGGAATGTCTAAATCTTTGGCAATGGAAGCATTACGTGAAGTAAGAGGCGGAAGCTACGAAGTTGCAAAGGAAAAGTTAAAAGAAGCTGATACTTATATGGTAGAAGCACACCATTCTCATGCTGATTTAATTCAAAAGGAAGCATCTGGAGAAAAGGTTGAATTTTCTTTAATTTTGATGCATGCTGAAGATCAAATGCTTAGTGCAGAAACTATAAAAGAATTAGTTAGAGAAATGATAGAAATGTATGTTGATTTAAAAGGAAATAAATAATACTAGATTAAAAGCNNGCTTTTAATCTAGTATTATTTTAGTTTATTTATTATAATACGATAATATAAAATAGAGGCTCTTTAATTCATTAATTTTAAAAGGTATAATAAGGTTTAGAAAGAGGGTTTGTATGTTTAATTTTGTTAAATTAAATTATAGGGAGTTAATTATTGCTTTAATTTTTACTATTACTTTTATATATTTAAAAACAAAGGCAATCAAACTTGAAAAAGATAATAATGAGTTGCGATTAAAAGTTGAAAAACTTGAAAATAAGATTATATTAGACGAAAATGAATATAAAAAGTTAAACAATGATAATAACGAGTTTATATCGCTAGTTTCCCATGAATTTAGAACTCCACTAACATCAATAATGGGATTTACTAAAATAATAAAAAAGAAATTTTCAAGACATGTAATTCCAGCTCTTGAAGATAAAAAATTGATGGAATCAAATGAAAAGTTAAGTTACCAAGTGGAACTTATTAAAGGAAATCTAGAAATAATAATATCAGAATCGGAAAGACTAGCATTAATGATAGAGAATATATTAGATACTACTAAAATAGATTTTGGAAATGAACTTGGAAAATGTGAAAAATTAAGTATAGAAACTATTATAAATAAAGTAATTCTTTCAACATATTCCTTAATAGGAGAAAGAGATATAGAAGTAGTTGATTTAATTGAAGCTAATATACCTTACGTATATGGAGACGAACACAAGATAATGCAAATACTTATTAATTTATTAAGTAATGCATTCAAATTTACTAACGAAGGTGAGATTGTAATTTCTGCGAAAAGGCAAGATAAAGAGTTTATAATTATAGAAGTAAAGGATTCTGGGATAGGGATTCCAGAAAAATATCAAAATTTAATTTTTAATAAGTTTAAGCAGGTTGAAAGCAAGGATGGAGATAAACCTAAGGGAACAGGATTGGGACTCTATATAACTAAAAATTTAGTTAAGCAACATGGGGGAACAATAGGTGTAAGAAATAATGAGACAAAAGGCTGCTGCTTTTTCTTTACATTACCAATATATAAAGGAGAAGAATTATGGAAACAAAAATATTGATAGTTGATGATGAAGCACCAATTAGAATGTTATTAGAACAAACACTAGAAGAGATAGAAGAAGAGTTTGAACTGTATAGAGCGAAAGATGGCGAAGAGGGATTAAAAATAATATTACAAGAAAAACCAGATATAGTATTTCTAGATGTTATGATGCCTGGATTAACTGGATATGAAGTCTTGGATAAAATTAAAGATAAGGATGAATTAAAAGATATTAAAATAATACTTTTAACAGCAAAAGGAAGTACTGAAGAAATAAAGATGAGTAACAGATATAATATTTATTTATATATAACTAAGCCCTTTGATCCAGATTTCATAGTTGAAAAAACTTTAGAGCTATTACAATAAGAAAAAGCAGGAAAAGTCCTGCTTTATTATTTTACAATAAGAAGAGTTTTAAATTGTTCTAAGTTATAATTTCCATTTACATATTGTCTTTTTATATGAATGGGACTATCATTTCGAGAAGCGATTCCTCCATCTAGGTCAAAAGCCATGTTATAACCGGATTCTTTAACAGCCTTTTCACTATATTGATTATATTTACTATAAGGATATATAAATACAGTTTGAGGTTCGCCTAAAAGATTCTCTAAAGCTAATTTAGAATCTTTCAATATTTTAAGTTGCTCTTCATAACTAAATTCATCTAAGGATTGATGCTTTGTAGTATGAGATACAAACTCAATCCCGTTCTTATGCATTTCTAAAATTTGATCTTTAGATAGATAAAAGCTATCATTAGAAAAATCAGTGATTAATGCAATAGTAGCATTTTGTAAGTTGTTTTTCAAAATAGGATAGGCTAATGTGTAGTTATTGGAGTACCCATCATCGAATGTAATCAATACAGACTTTTCAGGGACTGACTTATTATTTAAAATATAATCATTGAATTCTTTCATAGTAAGTGTAAAATATCCATTATTTTTTAGATAGTCCATTTGTTCTTTAAACTTTTCTTGAGACACATATAAAGTATTTGTTTTATCATCTCCTATAGCATGATAACATAGTACAGGAATTCCTTTAGGATTAATGAGTGTCTTTCCTTCAAATCTATCCACTACCTTAGGTTCTTCTACTGGTTTGTTAGTAGTTTCATCAGAGGTAGAAGAGTCATCACTTGGAGTTTTGTTATCGTTTTTATTTGTTGATGAGCTTGTATAAGTACTAAAGTGCATAACTCCATATATTGTAACAGGAATAGCTAATATTAATAACGCTATTATGTATACTATGAGCAAATTCTTTTTTTTCATAAAAGTATGTCCTCCTAATTTGTATCTAAAAAGATTATAACATAAAAATATGAAGAAAAAATTAAATAGTATGAATAATAATCCACAAAATCTGTGGATTAATTGTGGAAAACTTGTTGATTACAGTGTTAATAATCTACAGAATTCTGCAAATACTAACCTATGAATATGTTAATAAGGAGGGCAATAAATGAAAAAAATATTGAATTTAACTCTATTATGTCTAATGATGAGTACTTCCAATATTGCTAGGGCTGTGGAAAAAAATGTGGATATGTCATTTCAATGTGAAAAAATAGTAATTGAGGAAAATAAGAAAGACATAAACATGGAGAGTATAAAAGGAGAAATAAAAACACCTACAATTACAGCTCCAAATAATAATTTTACTAAAGATATAAATCAAAAATTAAAAGATTGGAATGATAGTTGGTTAAAGGATTTAGAAGATCTAGCTCAAAAGTATGCACAAGACTCAAAGGAGGATAACATTCCATTTCGTCCTTTTGAGGTTGATAGTGTTTATTCTATACAAAATCAGAAATGTCCATATTTAAGTTTTTATATTGATTATTATCAGTTCACAGGAGGTGCTCATGGCATCACTACTAGAAAAACCTATAATTATAATTTAAACGATAATAAGGAGCTAGCATTAAAAGATTTATTCAAAGAAGGATATGATTATAAAGATATAATAAATAAAGAAATAGGTAATCAGATCCAAAAAAATAAAGAAAACTATTTTACAGATAAAAATGGTTTTAAAGGGATAAGTGATAATCAAGCATTTACTTTTAATGATAAAGAAATTACTATATACTTTCAGCAATATGAAATTGCTCCATATGTTACAGGCATACCAACCTTCAATATTCCTAAAAGTCTTTTAAAAGATGGATTGATTTAAAGTGATAACACAATGGATGTTTAATAAGCATTCATTGTGTTATTATAATATTAGAATATCCTAATATTACAATGCTATAATATTAGGACAAGTTTGAGGTGATTAAGATTAAGCTTTTTAAGTATTGTCATTTAATTTTTAAAGTATTAATAGGTGTCTTTATTTTAATTATCTATATAAATTTATCTATAGAAGATTATAATAAAAATATTACTTTATATTTATTATTTTACATGTCTATTAATTTAGTCTTTTATATAACTAGCAACAAGTTAATAAAAGTAAGTTGTTTATTATTAGATATAGCCTTGATTTTATATCTTGCGCTTAATATAAATTATATGTTTATTATTTTGCTTTCTCAGATAACAGGGGAATTATATGAAATAGATGATAAATTAGATAAGGTAGGAACTATTATTTTAGTAACAGTTGGATTTTTTATGGGAGTAGAGTATGGAGCAATATATTATTTATTGTTAAGTATAACCTATCTATCTTCAAGAAGTATTTCTTTTTATTATGAAGAGAATAAAAAGCTTCTTAAAGAAATACAAAATCATAAAAAAATATTAAATGAATATGGAAGAATAATAGAAAATTCTAAGGAATTTGAGAGACAAGCAATATATACCTCTCTTTTAGAGGATAGAAATAAACTAGCGCAAGAGATGCATGATAAAGTTGGACATGTTATAGCAGGTAGTATTATGCAGCTTGAAGCTGCAAAACTTCTTATAAATTCAGATAGTGAAAAATCAAAAACCTTACTTGAGAGTTCTATTTCAGTATTAAGAAGCGGGGTAGATGATATTAGGTTAACTTTAAGAGGACTAAAGCCCATAGAAGAAGAACTAGGAATAAATAGGTTGAAGTTTCAGGTCGAAAATTCGTTAAAAGAATCATCAATAAAAGGATATGTGAATATCAATGGAGACCTAGGGAAAATAAATTATACTAAATGGAAAGCTATAATTGAAAATACTAGAGAAGCTTTAACTAATAGTTTAAAGTATTCAAATTGTAGAGGTTTTTGGGTAAATATTAATGTTATGAATAAGATGATAAGAGTTGAACTTAAAGATGATGGAAAGGGAGAAGAGAAAGTAGTAAAAGGTATGGGACTAAAAGGTATGGAACAAAGATGTGAAGATATAGGTGGAAAGCTTGTTATAAATGGAGATTATGGTTTTTCTGTTATAATGCTACTACCTGTTTAATGGAGGATATATGATTAATATAGTTATAGTTGATGATGATGCTTTAATAAGGGAAAGCTTAAAAATAATCTTGTCTATGAATGAAAATTTAAATATAATTGGAACTTTTGATAATGCACTAAAAGCTATGGATGAGTGTAAAAAGCAGCCAATAGATATTGTTCTATTAGATGTTAGAATGCCTATTATAAATGGTGTAGAGGCTACTAAGGAATTTGTAAAGTTTAAAAATACAAAAGTTATAATCCTTACAACCTTTGATGAAGATGAATATGTTAGAGAAGGAATAAGAAACGGGGCTTCGGGATATCTATTAAAGAATACACCACCAGAGGAAATTGTTGATGCTATAAACTTGGTTTATAGGGGGAACAATGTATATGGAAGAGAAATAATAGATAAACTCAAAGAGTCTTTAGAAAATAAAACTTCTATAGATAGAACTTTATTTACAGAAAGAGAACTTCAGATAATGGAGCTTATTTCTGAGGGATTATCTAATAAGGAAATATCTAATAGGTTATTTATATCTGAAGGAACTGTAAAAAATTATATAAGTAGTATTTTAAGCAAGACTTCTTTAAATCATAGAACGCAAATAGCTATTTATTATCTAAAAGGCAGAATGTAATATGACTAAAGTAATAAAATAATTATGACCTTCTCCACTAACATTGGAGAAGGATTTTTTTTATAATTATTTTAAAGTATTAAATAGGGAGAGATTCATATGAAGATATTATCAATAAATAATTTAGAAAAAAGATATGGTGATTTTACAGCAGTAGATAATATAACTTTAGAAGTTAATGAAGGAGAAATATTTGGATTTTTAGGACCTAATGGAGCTGGAAAAAGTACAACCATAAATATTGTAAGTGGATTAATAAAAAGTAGTGCTGGAGAAGTTAATATATTTAATAAACCCTTAAAAAAGTTTGAAAAAGAGATAAAAAAGAAGATAGGGGTAGTACCTCAAACCCTTGCCATATACAGTGAGTTGTCAGCAGAAGAAAATATTAAGTTTTTTGCATCTATATATGGTGTAAAAGGGGAGGAACTAAAAAAGGCTGTAGAATATGCACTTGAGTTTACAGGACTGATTGAGCATAGAAAAACTAAGGCAAAGAATTTTTCTGGGGGAATGATGAGAAGATTAAATATTGCCTGCGGAATAGCTCATAAACCTAAGTTAGTAATAATGGATGAACCAACAGTAGGTATAGATCCTCAATCTAGAAATCATATTTTAGAGTCAGTTAAGGAGCTTAATAGAAATGGATGTACTATAATCTATACCTCTCATTACATGGAGGAAGTAGAAAATATATGCGATAGAATCGCCATAATAGATAAAGGAAAAATAATTGCAGAAGGGACTAAAGAAGAGCTGATATCTTTAATATCTGATATACAAAGCCTAGAGGTACAAGTTGGAGATATCTCTTTAATTAATGAAAAAGATCTAAAAGCAATAAAAGGTGTAAAAAATATAACTGTAAAAGAAGATATAGTTACTATTAACTCTCAAAGAGAGGTTACTAATCTTAATCTCATAATAGAATTTCTTACATCTAAAAACATTAATATAAAAAATATAGGATACAAAGAAATAGACTTAGAAACAGTATTTTTAAATCTTACAGGAAGAACTTTAAGGGATTAGGAGGATAAGGGTTATGAGAGAAATAGCAGCCATAATAAAATATGATATTCTAGCCAATAAATCTAGTAAATATGTTATTCAAATGATTATTTATCCTGTTATATTCACTTTAATTTTAGGATTTTTATTAAAAAATGCATTCAGTTCAAGTTTTGATATGGAACATGTAAATATAGTTTATTTAAGTGATAAAAGTGATCAAAGCAACCAAATTATAGATGTTTTCAAGAGTTTAGAAGATGAACTTGATATTAGCATTAGTGAAGAGGAAAATCAGGAAGAAGCAAAAGAGCTAGTGAAAAGAAATACAGATACGGTATTTATTGAGCTTAAAGATAATATAAAGATATATAAAAATGATGGGGCTAGTATTTCTAGTGAAGTTGTTTATGGTGTTTTAAACACTATAGTAGATAAATTTAATGTAGCTTATTCTATAGGGAAAGTATCACCAGAAGGATTGAGTAAAATTAACTTTCAAGAAGTTCAAAAAGAATTTGCCAATTTTAAGCAGATAGAGTTAAAAAAAGAGATGACATCTTATGATTATTATGGAGTAGCAGAATTTACAATGATGATATTATATATATCAATGTTTTCATTTAGCTTAATAAATGCACAGAGAAGAAATGGTACAGAAGGACGAGTTTTTATAGCAGGAGTATCTAAAATCCAATATATAATCGCAAGAACATTAAGTATGGCTATATTTAATTTCGTGATTATGACTATACCTTTCTTGATCTTGAAGTTTATAGTTGGAGTAGAATATGGAACAGATTATCTTACATTCATTGCAATTATGGGTACTTTAAATTTACTTTCATCAGCTATAGGAGTAGCAGTTGGATTTTTAGTTAAAGATGAAAATGTAGGAGATACAATATTGCAAGCTGCTGTAGTTCCAACTTTAAGTTTGCTTGGAGGAAGCTATGTGTATTTAGGCGAGGATATTAATTATATATTTGATTTATTTACAAAAATATCTCCATTAAGGTGGGCTAATAGAGCAATGATAAATGTCATATATGCTGGTGATTATGGAAAGGTTGGAATATCCATAGCAATTAATTTAGGGTTAACAATTTTATTAATATTGATCTCGTATATAAAAATAAAAGGGGAGGAGAGAGTAGCATGAGTGAGTTTTATTATTTAGTTAGAAAAAATATAAAATTAATATTCAAATCGAAGTTTTCAATAATACAACTACTAGCACCTGTTGCAGTATCTCTTTTAATACTAAAATTATTTACAGGCATGGGAGGTAACTTAATCTACGGGGTAGTAGATAAAGATAGTAGTGTAAGTTCAAAGTTTTTAATAAGTAAGTTTGAAGTAAATAGATCTACAATAAAATACTATGACAATGAAGAGACATTAATAAAGGATATAACCAACAGAGATATAAGTGGAGGATTTTTAGTTCCAGAAGGATTTCAAGAAAGCATAATAGGTGGAAATATAAAAAATGTAGACATTTATATGGGAACAAATAATAATTTCAAAAAAAGTCTAGAGTCTAATATAAATGATACAGTAACTACATTAGAGCAGATTTCTACAGGATCATCAAATAATAAAGACAACTATATAAAAATAATAGAAGAAACAAAAAATAAAACTATAAAGGTTGAAGAAGCTAGGCTAGATGATAAATCTTCAGTGTATCAAGTTACTCAGATGTCTATAGGACTTTTAATATTTTTTATGATGCTTAGGGCAAACTCTACATCTTATATTATGTTAGAAGAAAAGAGAAGCAATTGTTACAGTAGAATATTTGCATCACCAATTACACCAATTAAGTTTATCAGTGCAAATGTAGTAGCTAATCTTTTAGTATTGATTATACAGGCGGTAGTAACCTTGCTTTCTATGAAATGGATATTAAAACTTGAAACAGATATTCCTTTTGGTATATTATTATTTTTCCTAGTTTTGATAGCTTTTGTAGCAGTTGCATTTAGCACAATGGTAATGGTAAGTTCTAAGGATTTTTCTACAGCATCTATAGTAAGTAACTTATTTATAAACATAAGTTGTATGGCCAGCGGATGTTATTTCCCTATAGAATTTATTCCAGAAAATATTAGGAAGATATCTTTTCTATTTCCTCAAACTTGGGTACTAGATATTTTTAGAAAATATCAAACCTCAAGTGTGACCATAGATAAATTATATATTAATATAATAACTCTTATAGCCTTTGCTGTGACACTGCTATTGATAGCTTCATTTAGAATGAAGTTTTCGAATAAAGAAATGACAGCACTTAATGATTAAGAAGTTAAAAGGCAATAGATAAGAGTGAATAGTTTAGGTGAAAACTCAGTATAGCTGAGTTTTTTCTATTGTTGTGAAGAATCAGTAATATTAAAAGAGATTTAATGAAGTTTAGGCAGGCTTTAAAATGCCAAAAGTGCATAAAAACAGCGGAGCAGTAAAAAAGTGAAACATAGGAGCATAGGAAAATAGGAAAAGTAGAAAAGTGGAGCATAGGAACAGTGCAGAATAACAACAGCGAAACAGTGGTATGATGGAGTGAAAGAAAGATATAAATAAAAAAGAAAGGACTATTATTCCTTCCTTAAAATATTTAAAAGGGTTAAGCCCTTATTTTAGGAGCTATACCATTCGCTCTAAAGCCTGGACCATCAGAAATTTTACGACCTAGTTTAATTACTTTTCCAGTTATGCATCCTCTACAGTGAGCTGGGGTATCACTGATACATATCTTGCCAGGATATAGTGCATATAGAGCTCTATATTCTCCCTCTGTGATATTAGGCATTACAACATTTGCTCCACACTGAAGAGCAATAACTCTTCCATTTTTATTAAGTGTTTCCATTGCAGTAGTTGCTGGAATATTTATATCAGGAAGAACTAATCTTACTAGAGCCATCATTTTTAAGGCTAAGTCAAAGTCACCACCATCGGCATCTTTTAAAGGCGTGTCCTCATTAGGTATAAATGGCCCTATTCCTAGCATATCTGCATCTAAATCTTTAAAAAATAGGATATCATCTGCCAAAGATTCAATAGTTTGTCCAGGAAGTCCTAGTAAGGCACCAGATCCAACTTCATAACCTAGATGTCTTAAATCTTTAAGACATCTTTTTCTTTCTTCATGACTCATACCAGGGTCCATATCTTCATAAAGTTTTTTATCAGTTGTTTCGATTCTTATAAGATATCTATCAGCACCAGCTTCCTTAAAGGCTTTATATTCCTCAAAGCTTCTTTCACCTATACTTAAGGTTATAGCAACTCCTAAAGCTTTTATATCTTTAATTATTTTAGTCATTCTTTCAACAGTGAAGTAATCATCTTCTCCGCCTTGAAGAACTATAGTTTTATAACCATAGCTTACAGCCTTTTTAGCAAAATCCATTATTTCTTCATAACTTAATCTATATCTTTTTATATTTTTATTGTCCCTTCTAAGACCGCAGTATAGACAATTTCTTTTGCATATGTTCGTAAATTCTAAAAGGCCTCTAAGGTGAACAAAATCACCAAGATATTTTTGACGTGTTTCATCAGCTGCTTTAAATAAAGCTTCATTTATTGAGCCATCTTTTAAGATAGAAATTAATTCATCTTTAGTAAGCTCATGAGTTTCTTTAGCTTTTTCTATAAGCTCTAAATTATAAATATGTTCATTTGATAAATCAATATTTTGCATAATTCCTCCTAATGGAAAAATATTAGTTAAATTAATAACTAAAGAAATTATACTATATTAGATAAAAATATACACACTTTATAGTAAGTTTTATTTAAAAAAATTAATTACTCTATTGATTTTCTGCAATTCATATTTTACAGTGCTATCTTGTTTAGATAACATGTTCTTTTTGTTTTCAATTTTAATTTCATAATCAGAAATTAAAGATTTAAGTTTGGATATTTCCATATTATACTCATCTATTTTGCTGTTGACAGTATCATGGAATTTTTCTGTAAAGTCGTTTAATGTGTTTAATCTAATTTCGCCATCTTTTATAAGATCAGTAAAATTAGATTTAGCAGCAGTTAATATATTCATTACTGATTCTTTTCTTATATCATGTGGTAAACTTTCAGGAATAGCATTTATAAATTGACCCAGCATAAATATAGTATTTGTTTTATTAGAGTCTATTCCAAATAATGAATATATTTCTGAGATGTCTAGACTTTTATCTATTGTACTATTTTCAAAGTTATTTTTAGGAGGAGTGGGGCTGGTAAATATTTTAGTTTCTTGTTGTGTGGAAACAGAGACTTTTGAATCTTCTTTTGGAGAAGCTTCTTTTTTTATAATGTTATTATTAGTAGAATCATTATTTGATACTTCCTGCTGAACTTTTTCTACAACATTGAGCTTTTCTAATACAGAAATAAGTTTAGACATACTAAATTCCCCTTTTTACATCGATAAATTTTGTTTTATGGTAAATTTATCGTAAACTTTTATATAATCTTAATTATATCTAGAAGGAATTTAATTATAAATTTAATGAAATTTAAATAGATTCCATAAAATATATAAAGATCATAGCAAGCACATAAAATATGGAAATATCATAAAATATTATATAGCAATTTATGGAGTGAAGGCATTGTTATATTCATTAATATTAGCTGGGGGAAAAGGAACAAGGCTTTATCCACTTTCAAGAGGGAGTAATCCAAAACAATTCTTAAAGTTAACTAATAATAAAAGCTTTTTGTTAAATACTGTGGATAGAATATCACCTATTGTAGATAAAGAGAATATTTATATCGTTACAAATAAAGAGTATAGAGAAAAAGTTATAGAGGAATTAAATGATATCAAGGAAGAAAATATATTCACAGAGCCAGAGAATAAGGAAACTGCAACATGTATAGGGCTGTCTGCAATTAAACTCCTTAAAAAAGATAAAGATGCAGTAATGATAGTTCTTCCATCAGACCACTATATAGGGGATGAGAAGAGTTATTTAGAAACTTTAAAACAAGCTGTTGAAATTGCAGAAAGAAGAAGAGGGATAATAACTCTAGGAATATCGCCCACAAGACCAGAAACTGGCTATGGGTATATAGAAATGGGAGAAAGAATTATAGGAAACTTTGCAAGTTATAGAGTTGCAAGATTTACAGAAAAACCAAATGTAGAAGTTGCCAAGGATTTTTTATTAAAAGGAACTTATTTATGGAATTCTGGTATGTTTATCTTTAGAGCTGATACTATATTGAGAGAAATAGAAAAATATTTACCTAAAATGTATAAGTCGTTAATGGAGATTTATAAAAATATAGGCGAAGAAAATGAAGAAGAGGTAATTACAGAGCAATATAGGCTTATTGACGGAATATCTATAGATTTTGGAGTAATGCAAAAGACTAGAAAAGCCTATGTTATAAAAGGTGATTTTTTTTGGGACGATATAGGAAGTTTTGGTGCACTTAGCAGGTTTTTAAATAAAAATGATGGTAATGCTGTAAGTCATGGTGTATTTCTAGAAGAGTGTGAAAATTGCTCTGTCTTTGGAAATGAAAATAAACTTATAATAGGTTTTGGTATCAAGGATTTAGTAGTTGTAGATGCGGGAGATGTACTGCTAGTAATGGATAAAAACAGGGATCAAGAGATAAAGCATCTATTAAATACAATTGGTAAAGAAGATAATTTAAAGGATTATTTATAATTTAGTTGTGGATTTTTAAATCCACAACTTTTTATGTTAAAATAAAGAAAATGACATAGAAAGGGAGATTATAAATGGTTAAGGTAGTTGCTAAAAGTAAAGTTAAAACAAATGAGTTAGAAAAATATAAGGAATTAGTTAAGTTTTTAATTGATGAAACAAGAAAAGAAGAGGGGTGCGTATCCTACGATTTATTTCAAGATATAAATGATCCTAGTACATTGACTTTTATAGAAGAATGGAAAGATGAAGAAGCATTAAAAAGACATATGGAGTCAAAACATTTTGTTAAATACGTTCCTATGCTTGGAGAATTCCGTGAAGGAGACGGAGAAATTAATATATATAAACAAATTTTATAATTTTAACATTTAAGCTGTATAGACTAATTAAAGTTCTATACAGCTTATTTTATAAAAAATTAGCTATTTATACTATCTTTATATTTTGTTGGAGTTAAACCAGTGTATTTCTTAAAGGTCTTAGAAAAATGTTTTTCATTGCTATATCCTACAAGTGTTGCTATTTCATAATTTTTTAGTGTTTTATCTTTTAAGAGTTCTTTTGATTTTTCTATACGATATTTATTAACAAATTCTAAGAAGTTTATGCCTATTTCCTGCTTAAATAGTTGGCTTAGGTATCCTGGTGTTATATATATTTGTTTTGATATGCTCTCTAAAGATATGTCTTTATTATAATTTTGTGTAATATAATTAACTGCTATTTTAACTAAGGAGTTATGTTTTTCTATATCATTGATTTTATAAAATATGCTATTTAATATAAGTCTAATTTGGTCTTTTATTTCTGAAAGGGTTGAACACTGTAATATTTTATCAAAGGCAGAAAGATCTCTATTAGAAGATGGATTTATATCAATATTACTCTCTATACAAAATTTATAAACACTTCCTAGTAAAGAAAGAGTTGCACTTTTCATATGACTCTTAGAAGGAATTCCATTTGAGAATAGATAAGTGTAAAATCTTTCTATACTTTCTTTAAGTGAACTTTCATCTAATATCCTTAGTGAGTTTATTATTTCTAATTCTTCATTTACAGGATAGGAGTTAGGTTTATAATCAATGATATTAATATCATCTGGAGTAATCAATCTGTCATCTCCTAAAAAGAATTTAGAACCAATTGCAATATTTGCTGAGCTGTAAGATTCATTAATATTAGTAAGTGAGTTTACTAAGCTGCCGATAGCAATTGTAACTGAAAATCCTAAGCTTAATTTTATAGAATTTTTTATATTATTTAATACCTCTAATAGGTAGCTATTAAAATCTTCTTTTTTATCCAATGAAATAACAAGTATTATATCATCTTCATCCTCTAATACTTCATAAAAATTCAACTCATTCATACAGATATTTATAAAGGTTTTTATTGAGATTTTTATATTACAAATATCAATATCACTATAAAGTTCATGGAGGACAGTAGAATAATCTAGTGTTATTATATTTGCAACTAAATTACTGTTTCTAAGATTTATATTAAAAGATTCAAATTTATTTAATATATAGTAGCTATCTCCAATAGGGTTTTTAAGTATTGTTTTTAAAAAGTTTTCTTTAATAGTAGGTAAGTTTTCATTAAATTCTATTTGATATTTTTTTAGTAGATCTTCTTTTATATTTTCTTTTTCTATAACCTTTATGATATCTAAAACAGACTCTAATATGTCTTTAGGCCTACAGGGTTTTAATAAATAATTGGAAGCGTTTAATTCTATGGCTTTCTTAGCATAAGAAAAATCATCGTAACCACTTAGGATTATACATTTAGATTTTAATTTATGTGAAGTTATATTTTGGAGAAGCTCAAGGCCATTCATTTTAGGCATTCTTATATCCATTATTATAATATCTGGATTAAGTAAAAGTATTTTTTCTAAAGCTGTAATTCCATTATCTGCTTCACCACAAATTTCTATATCATAAGAAGCCCAATCGATTGATGTTCGAATGCCTTCAACTAAATCAATTTCATCGTCCACTAAAAATAATTTATACATGTGAATGAGTACCTCCATAAGCTATTAGTTAGTATCAATTTTATGAGGGGATATTGGAATTGATAATTTTACTTTTGTACCCTCGTTTATACAACTTACTATATTTAATTTATAATCGTCGTTGTAGTAAAGAGATAGGCGTTGATTTACGTTACCTATTGCATACCCTTTTTGAAAATTAGTATTCTTTTTTTCTTGATTTATAGAGGAATGTATTAAGAGATTCATAGTATCTTCATCTATTCCTTTGCCGTTGTCCTCAATTGTAAAATCTAAGTAGTTATTTGATAAGTATCCAGTTATCTTAATTACACTGAGCTCATTATCAGCTTCGGTACCATGAATTATAGAATTTTCTACAAATGGCTGAATAATTAACTTTGGTATAAGGTAGTTTGATATTTCATCACTTATATCTATATCATAGATTAATTTACCTCTATATCTTTTACTTTGAAGTAGTAAATAGTGTTCTATAAAATCTTTTTCAGATTTTACAGGTATAAACTCATTTCCTTTACTTAGAGTAATTCTAAAAAGATGAGAAAGAGCATAAATCATGTCACTTATTTCTTGCTGGTTACTTTTTTCTGCCTTCCAAAAAATCATATCTAAGGTGTTGTAAAGAAAATGTGGATTTATTTGTGCCTGGAGAGCCTTAAGCTCGGCCTCTTTTTCCTTCAATTGAAGTTTGTACACTTTATCTATAAGAGTTTTTATATTGTCTATCATGTCATTATATTCGTATACCAACATTCCAAGCTCATCAGTATATTTAAAGTTTACTTTTTCTCTAAAGTTACCTTCTTTAGCTTTTTTCATAGAAGAAAGCAGCTGATTAATAGGTTGTGTAACTTTTGAAGAAAGGAAAATTGATATTAAAAATGACATTACGAAGCAGCTAATAATTACAGCTAAAGTTATAAACATTATAGATCTTAAGTTATGAAACAAGGTACTTTCTCTTGTCATAGATACAATAGTCCAATCACTTTTAGAAACTTTACTAAATGTTGTTAAATATTTTTCTCCATTTATCCAGATTGTGTTGTAGCTTTTTTTATCGTGTATATAAGGAATTATTGATTGGATATTTTCACCATTATGAAGTATATTCTCTGCATCACTTTGAGTAATTATTTTATTATAATTATCAAGCAAAAAAATACCACTATTTTTTGTATTAAAATCAGTGGAGTAAAGATTTTGTATAAATGAAGTGTTTATACAAATCAACATAAGTCCAGATTCTTCTAAGGTGTTAGTATCTATAATTGAACGAACCATAGCTATTTTAGGATTTTTATTATCAGCTATAAAAACATTGTTTTCATCATCTAAATTAATCCATAATGGAGAACCTTTAAGTTCTTTTATTTTTGAATATATTGCACTTTCTTTTATTTTTTCATAAGAGTAAGCACCATTGCTACCATCTTTACTTAGATAATACTTAGATCCTTCATTTCCATATATAGACATAAAACTTATATAATCTTTAGAAGCTAATAAAATATTTAAAGGTTCAAGACCGTATTTAGTGAAGTTTTGATATTCTATGGATGAATCTTTGGAGTTAGTAAAAGATTGAACCAAAGGGTTTAAGCAGATAAAGGTCGATAAATCGATTACATCTTGCTGCAAAAAATTTATACTACTACTGATTTGCTTAATGTCTTTAACATTTATGGAGGTAACTTCATCTTTAAGAGACTTTGAAGAAATCATATATGAGTATAAACCAAGTATTGTAGATATAAATATGATTATTGCAATAAAGAAAATTAAGATTTTATTTTTAATGCTTAAATTCATATACTTCAAATTAAGTTTATGGTATAAAGGCGAGTAATTTTGCATATGTCTACCTCCCAATAGTAGGATATCTTTATTCTACATTAAAAGAAATATTATTTCAATTTGCTTAAAGCTACTATTAAAAACATCTGAAAAAATGACACTATTTATTGAATTTGTATACTATGAAAACTTTGTAAAGGTTTATATAATTTATTTATAGAAGATTATGACAAAGCAATAAGTTATATTTTAACTGGAGATAGAATAATGAAAAAAACAAAATCGTATCTAATTAAAGTAGTTTTTATGGTCTTAATACCTATGTATCTATGGGGTTGTGCCATAGGCTCAAATTATAGTATTGAAGAGCAAAATTCTAGTAAAGAAAACATAACAATAAAATTTTTATCAAACTTGCCAGAGAGATGGTCAGGTCAAGGAAAGCTAGAGCAGCTACTTATTGATAAATACATGGAAGAGAATAAAAATGTAACTATTGAAGTAGAAGCTTATCAAGATGAACCTTATAAGCAGAGATTTAAAGCTTATGCTATAAGTAATGATTTACCTGATATATTTTTTACTTGGGGACAACCATCTTTTTTTAGCCCAATCATGAAAGGGGGCTATGTAGCAGAACTCAATAAGGATAGTTTTAAAGAGACTGGTTTTATGGAAGAGTCATTGAAGGGTTTTACTTTGAATGGAAAGCTTTATGGAGTACCAAAGAGCAGTGATTATATGGTTCTATATTATAATAAAGCGCTATTTGAAAAATATGCTATTGATGTACCTAATACTTTTGGAGAGTTAATAGAAGTATGTAATAAGCTTAACAAAATAGGAATAACACCTATTTCTATAAATGCTAAAGATAAATGGCCTTTAGCACTTTTATATCAAAATTTAGTTTTAATGGAGGGAGGAGACCAAAATCTGATATATAACGCGATAAAAGGAGATATAAAGTTTTCTGAAAATGTTGTTTTAAAAAAGGCTGCTGAAGATTTAAAAAAGCTTATTGAAGTTAATGGAAAAGAAGAAATGATATCTCAGGAAGATTTTAATGCTTCAATGAATTTATTTACTCAAGAAAAGGCAGCAATGTACTATATGGGATCCTGGGAAGTAGGAATGGAAAATAATCCTACCCTTTCAGATAGATTCAAACAAAATATTAGAGTTACAAATCTACCATTAAGTAATGGGGGCGGTTTAGTAGCTTGGAATGGAGGTGGATATGCTGTTTCATCAAAATCTGAAGTGAAGGATGAGGCTATTAAGTTATTGGAGTATATGATGAAACCAGAAAACTGGTCCAAAATGGGTTGGGAAAATGGACTTATAGTTCCAGCACAAAAAAATGAAGATAACAGATATAAGAATGAAAGTGTATTACAAAAACAAATAGTTAATATTCTTAATAATGCTGAATCTCAAAGTGGAACTCCTTGGTATGATAGCTTAACTCCTAATTTTAAGGCTTCCATTGAAGATTTAAGCTACCAATTAGCCTTAGGTGGAAAAAACATAGAGGATTTTCTTTTGGAAGTTGATAAAGAAATAGCTAAAGAAAAAAGTGAGTAATGAAAAATAAATTGATTGAAGGGGGAAATCTATATAATGTTAAAGAAATGGTTATCCAGATTCGTAACCACAACTTTTACAACTACAATGCTTTTAGGAAATGTTTTTCCAGCAGGTGCCGCTGAGGGAAATGTGCCAACTTACCTTAATTCAAGAGTATCAGTAGAAGATAGGGTTAAAGATTTGCTTGGAAGAATGACACTAGAGCAAAAGGTAGCTCAGATGGTGCAATCGGAAAGAAAAACTACTACAGCAGAGGATTTAAAGAAGTATCAATTAGGTTCAGTGTTAAGTGGAGGAGGATCATTACCATCTACTAATACTGCTGAAGGATGGGCTGACATGATTGATGATTATCAAAGGGCGGCTCTATCTACAGAATTAAAAATTCCTATTCTATATGGAGTAGATGCGGTGCACGGACATAATAACGTTTATGGCGCAACAATATTTCCACATAACATAGGGTTAGGTGCAACAGGAAATGAAAAATTAGTAGAAAAAGTAGGTCAAGCAGTTGCTGAAGAAGTAAG
The DNA here is from genome assembly GCF_002320975.1 of Clostridium sp. UBA1652. NCBI lineage: Bacteria > Bacillati > Bacillota > Clostridia > Eubacteriales > Clostridiaceae > Clostridium > Clostridium sp. UBA1652. The sequence continues at coordinate 23,890 of NZ_DCLI01000090.1, read as the reverse complement.
AGCAACTGGAGTAAACTGGACTTTTGCTCCAACTTTAGGTATACCTCATAATGAAAGATGGGGGAGAACCTATGAAGCATTCGGAGAAAATACAGAATTAGTAGCTAAGATGGGTGAAGCTTATATTAAGGGTCTCCAAGGAGAAAATCCTGATAGAACTCTTAAGAGGGATGATAAGGTTATTGCTACTGCTAAACATTATATTGGTGAAGGGATAACAGAAAACGGAACTAATCAAGGTAATGTTGTAATGAGTGAAGAAGAATTCCAAAAAGCATTAAAAGAAGAATTACTTCCTCCATATCAAGCAGCAGTTAATGCAGGAGTAAGATCTGTAATGGTATCTTACAATAGTATAAATGGAGTAAAGTGTCATGGAAATGCTGATTTAATTACTAAAGTATTAAAGCAAGATTTAGGGTTTAAAGGCATTGTTGTATCTGATTATGAGGGTATTAAACAAATAACAGGAAACGGTATAAGTAGTCAGAAAGATAAGATAGCTGTAGCTATAAACGCAGGTGTTGATATGGCTATGGAACCTAATGAATGGAAGAACTTTATAACTGATCTAACTGCTTTAGTAAAAGAGGGTAAAGTATCGGAAACTAGAATAGATGATGCTGTAACAAGAATACTAACAGTTAAGTTTGAAATGGGGCTTTTCGAAGATCCATATGCTCAAAGAGACTTATTAAGCACTGTTGGTTCATTAGAAAATAGAGAAATAGCAAGACAAGCTGTTAGAGAATCATTAGTTTTACTCAAAAATGATAACGATATAGTAGGACAATTAAAGAATAAGAAAAATATTCTTGTAGCTGGAAAGAGTGCAGATGATATAGGAATACAAAGTGGTGGATGGACTATAACTTGGCAAGGAAGCACAGGTAACATTACTCCAGGAACAACTATACTTAAAGGTATACAAGAATCTGTAGGCTCAGATGTTAAAGTAAGTTATAACAAACGTGGTAGAGCATCAGCTGAAAATGATGTAGCAATAGTAGTTATAGGAGAAACTCCTTATGCAGAAACAGATGGAGATCGAACTCCAGATAAGCTAACATTAGATGCAGATGATTTATTAACACTAAAAAATATAAAAGAAACTAATCCTGATTTACCAGTGGTTGCAGTTTTAGTAACAGGAAGACCTATTACTATAGCTGATCAAGTAGAAGATTTTGACGGTTTAGTTGAAGCATGGCTACCAGGGACTGAAGGTCAAGGCGTAGCTGATGTATTATTCGGTAATTACGATTTTACAGGAAAGCTTACTATGACATGGCCATGGTATGCAGAAGATATAACAACAAAACATGAAAATGGAAAAGCATTATTCAATTATGGTTTTGGACTTAAAAAAGGTGAAAATAAAGAATTACCAGCAAAACCAGAGAAACAAGATAAACCTTCTATTCCAGTACCAGGAAAAGTAGAAACAGAAGCTTATTCAACCCAAAGTGGCTTCCAGTTTGAAACTACTAGTGATACTCGCGGTGGACAAAATGCAGGTTATACTGATGCTGGAGATTGGTTAGATTATTATGTAAATGTTGCTGAAGATGCTAAATATGAAGTTGAATTTAGAGTTGCAAGTCCAGGTGGATCAACAGGTGGTGTTGAATTATTACTAGGATCAACATTATTAACCAAGACTAATGTTCCTGATACAACGGGATGGCAGAATTGGCAAACTGTAAAAGGTGTAGCTAACCTTAAAGCAGGGAAGCAAACATTAAGATTTAGAGCTGGAAGTGGTAACTTCAATTTCAATTGGATGAGCTTTACTAAAATAGGTGACTATGAAGCACCAGAAGTTCCAGATGATGATGTAACTTATACTCCTCAAGGGCAAATTATTGAAGATAGTGCTGTTGAAGTATATATGAGTTCATCTGAGCAATCAGGTAGTATGAGTTGGTATGATTCTCCAAAGGAAATATCAAATGCACTTAGTCAAAAAGATAATATTGATATTACTTCACCTGATGGTCAAGAAGCCACAACTATAACTGTTGATACTTCAAAAGAATATCAAACCTTTGTAGGTATGGGAACATCTATGGAAGAATCTACAGTTAATAACTTAGCTAAAATGTCTAAAGAAAAAAGAACTGAATTCTTAACTAAACTTTTAGATCCAGAAAATGGAGCAGGAATGAGTTTACTAAGAGTTACTATAGGAACAGCTGACTTCACAGGACAAGAATTCTACACTTATTATGATAATATTCAAGATCCAAGCAATCCAGATTGGTATAATACAACTGGTAAAGGATTCTCAATTCAAAAGGATATAGATTATAAGATAGTAGAAACAATAAAAGAAGCTTTAGCTATAAACCCAGATGTTAAAATATTTGCTTCTTCTTGGACACCTCCAGGATGGATGAAAGTTCAAACATCAAGTAGTAAAAGCTATGAAAATAATGCAAAACTTTTAAAAGGTGGTGCATTAAATGATGATTATATAGATGATCTTGCTAAATATTATATAAGATTTATGGAAGAGTATGCGAAATTAGGAATACCTATGTATGCTATGACTCTTCAAAATGAACCAGAATTAGAAATTAACTATCCAAGTTGTAAAATGACTTCTGAACAAGAAAGAAAGTTAGCTATAGCTATTAAAGCTGAGGTTGCAAAGAGTAGCGTTCTTAAAGCAAAAAATATAGACCCTAAGGTTTGGGCGTTTGACCATAACTTTAGTAGTGCAGTAAGTTACGTTTCGCCTATATTAAATGATTTAGAAGGATATGCAGCTGTAGATGGTGTTGCATTCCATGATTATGGTGGAGAGCCTACAGCTATGACTCAAGTTCATAATTTATATCCAGAAAAATCTATGAATTTAACTGAAAGATCTGTATGGGGAACTAAAGGTGCTGATAGAATAGCTCAATATTTTAGAAATTATGCTGAAACTTATACTTCATGGGTTACCATGTTGGATAGTAATATAGCTCCTGAACAATGGACAGGAACTCCAGATCCAACTATGTGGGTACAAGATGCTAATGATAGAGAAAATTATTGGGCAACTCCAGAATATTATATTTCTGGTCAATTCTCTAAGTTTATAAGACCGGGTGCTATAAGAATTGATACTAACTATGGATCAGCAGATACTGTTACAAATGTAGCATTTAAGAATCCAGATGGATCAATTGCTATGGTTGTTATTAATCAAACTGATAAAGCTCAAAAGTTTAAAGTGTTAAGTGAAGGCGTTCAAATAGGTGATGTAATACCAGCTAAAAATGTTGCAACCTATATATGGAATCCAGTAGACGTTTCAAAAATTAATTCTGTTTCAGGAAAATTTAGTTCAACAAACTTTATTAAGGCAACTGATAATGTAAAAATAGAAGGAGATCATATTGGGTACCTTAAAGAAAATACTTTTATAGATTATTTACTTGATGTCAAAGAAGCTGGATCGTATAATGTTTCTTTCGAGGTGGCAAATCCATATGGTGGAAATAAGAGTATTGTAGTTTCTTCAGAAGATGGAACAAAAACCTTATCAACTGTAAAGATAGCTCAAACATCATGGAGTAATGATTGGAATGTTTACTCTGTAGCTCAAAATTTAATTAAATTTGAGAAAACAGGAATTCAGAAAATAAGACTTAAAATAGATGGAGAATTTAATATTAAAAATATTAAATTTGAAAAAGTTAAGGAAGTACAATCTTTACCAGGAAAGATTGAAGCAGAGAACGTTGTAAATTCACAAGGTATTGTAATAGAAAATGGACATGTGGGCTATTTTGATCCTAATGATTTTGTGGAATACAAAGTTAATGTTCAAGAAGCCGGAGAATATAGTTTTAATTTAAATATTACATCAGGTAATGAAAAACCTACATTTGAAGTATATTCAAATGGCAATAAGATAGGTAATGATATTGAATTAGATACTACTGGTGGATGGAATAACTGGCAAACTCAAACTGTAAGTATAAGTCTTACAGAAGGGGAACAGATAATTAAATTAGTAAATAAAGTAGGGTTTGATCTTAATTGGTTTTCGATAGGGCCAGTAATTGAATTAGAAGAAAACACAATTACTGAAAATTCTTTAAATGGAAAAGAAATAAAAGTTAATCTTACAGATGCAAGTTTTGTAGCTAGTTTAGATAAGAGCAATTGGAATATATCTAATCTTCCATCAGGAGTAGATTTTGACGTAGAGAGGATAGATGCAACTCATGCAAAAATAACTCTTTTAGGTGAAAGAGCTGTTGATTTTGATTTAGATAAAACTGTTACAGTTTCAATGTCAGCTAAAGAATTATTAGGTAGAGAATCTAAAAATTATAGTATAACTGATGATTTTGTTATAGTTGCTAATAATGATGGTGAATCTTTATCATCGATTAATAAGATAGAACTTAACGCAAAAGAATTAATGATTACTTTAAGTGGTGGAACTTTTGTACAGGATAAAGTAAATACTATTACTTTATCAGGAGATATAATCTCTAGCGGATATGTTAAATTAGATTCAGTTCAATATGTAGATCCAACTCATGTAAAAGTTACTTTAAAAGACTGGAAAACTTATTATGAAGATTTAATTTTAACAGTAAATGTACCAGTTGAGGCTTATACAGATTCTACAGGCAATAATGCATTAACTACAGATATTACATGTGAAAAGGGAACTCAATTACCTACAGCAAACGTAATAGAAAATACTTCAGTGACTTTAACTGAAACTAATGCATATAGGACAAAAGGTTCTTTAGCAGCAAATGTAGTTGCAGGAAATAGAGTAGATTATTATCTAGATGTAAAAGATGCTGGGGCTTATACATTAACTTACACAGCTAACAATAATGGCGGAGTAACTAATGCGATAAAAGTAAGTCAAGGAATGGGAACTAATATTGCAGGTAATCTAGTAACTTATAGCATGGGTAACTTCTGGGGAGCAACAAATGAATTTAAGGATACTATAACTCTAGAGTCTGGAGTTCAAACTTTGAGATTTGAAGCTGTAAACCCAGGATTCACATTAAGCTCAATTAAAATTGAGAAAAAAGCACAACCTCAAGTTATTAGTGGAACTCTAGGAGAGAAATCTACTATTTTAGCTGATAGTTTCTATAGTGCATCTAAGGATAAGGGATATGCTATTGAAACGAAGAATAATATAAAGAATATTGGATGTACTGTAGCAGGAACTTATCTTGACTATTCAGTAAATGTAACTGAAGCAGGAAAGTATAAAGTTAACCTAAATTATGCAACAAATGTTGGTGGGGCTGTAGCCGTTATACAAACTGGCGAAGGTAAAGAATTAGGTAGATTGCCACTAACTTCAACAGGAGATTGGGGTAAATTTATCGATACAAGCACACCTATTTATGTATCACTTGAAAAGGGTATACAAACTATAAGGGTATATGTTGATGGTGATGGATATAATTATAGATCAGTATCATTTGAGCCAGTAAAAGATAGTGGAGCACCTGAATTAACAGGTAAGGATGCAGCAATAGAAAAAGGTACCACTGTAGATCTACTAAAAGTATTATCTGTTGTAGCTATTGATGATATGGATGGCAATATAACTTCTAAAGTTATAATAGATGATAGTAATGTTAAGTATGATACAGTTGGAGAATATATGATTACAGCATCAGTTACTGATGAATCTGGTAACAAAACTGAAAAAATATTTAAGCTTACTATAAGAGAAGATGGTACAGCACCAGTTATAGAAGGGCACAATGTTATAATAGCAGTAGGTTCTGAATTTAACCCTATAAATGACTTAGGCTTAAAGGTAACTGATAATAAAGATGGAGATATAACTTCAAAAGCAGTAATTACACATGTGGTAGATACGTCTAAAAATGGTGTATTTAGAGTGAAAGTTGAAGCTGTAGATAATGCAGGGAATAAATCTGAAAGAATATTTATAGTTAGAGTTCTTGATAAAGGGGTTATTGAAGCAGGAAATATTACATTAAAGGTTGGAGAAACTTTTGATCCACTTAAAGAGGTTAAGGCATATGATATAGATGGAGAAGATTTAACTTCAGTAATAGAAATTTTATCAAATAATGTTGATACCTCAAAAGCTGGAGAATATAAAGTTGTATATAAAATAGTAGATAAAGATGGTAATGTAGTAACTCTTGAAAGATCTGTTAAAGTAGAAAAAGTAGTAGAACCAGGGAATCCAGATCCAGGTAACCCAACAGATCCTGAAGAACCAGGAAACCCAGGAGAGCAACCAGTGACAATTATAACTGATGAAAATGGAAATATGGTTGTTGAAATTTCTAAGATAAGCAACAAAGATGGTAAAAATGTTGCGGAAGTTAAAAATGAAGGCAAAGATGTTATAGTAGAAATAACGGATATAGAAGCAATAAGAAATGGTAAAGGAAGTTTAGAAATAAAGAGCGATAAGTTAAATATAAGTTTACCATTTGAATTAATAGATAGAAGCCTTCTTACTGATGGATCAAAAGTGATATTTAAAACTTCTATAGAAGATAGGAATGATTTAACTAAAAATATCAAAGGGATAAAGAAAGTATTTAACTTCAGCTTATCCGTAGTTAATGGAGATAGTATTGTAGAAGTGCATAACTTTAAAGATGGGCTTGCAGAGATAACAATAACATTAACAGATGAAGAATTAAAGGGATTAGATAAATCAAAGTTAGCTGTATTCTATTATAATGAAGAAACAAACAAGTTTGAAGTTATGGATACTAAGATTGATGGAAATAAAGTTATATTTACAACTTCACACTTCTCAAAATTCATAGTAGCTGAAAAGGCTAGCAATAGTAATAATGGTGAAGTACTTCCTCAAACAGGTGGTACCCTTGACATGAATGGATTATTAGCTTTGGGAATGATGGCAACATTGGCTGGGATATTTGTTATCAAGAGAAAGAGAAAAGAAAATTATTAAAAACAATAAAACCTAAGATATTTAATTAATTGCTGATAAAATAATGTGAGGCTATTACACTAGCTATTTAATGTTGGTGTAATAGCTAATTTTTACTCTAAAGTTTCTACTACATGTACGATAATAGTATTATAGGAAAATAAATACATATAGATATGAGGGTTGCGTAGTGTATAGAGAAATAAGTGTTTTATTTAGTAAATTCTTGGACAAATATAATAATTCTATAGAAAACAAATTAAAACAAGAAAATTTTATTGGATTAGGAGCATCACATTTTGCTATATTAATTGGAATAATATTTTCTAAAGAAAAACGACTTTGTATGAAAGAGATAGCTTCTTTTATAAATAAAGATAAGTCGACAGTAACTCAGTTAGTAAATAAGCTTATAAGATATGATTTAATTGAAAAAAAATATTCGGAATCAGATAAAAGAATGTGCTACATGATGTTAAGTAATAAAGGAAGAGAAAACGAGGCTTTGTTTATAAAAATATACAATGAAAGTGAAGCTGAAAATAATATTATTACTGTAGAAGAAAGACAATCTATTGAGAATATTGTTAAGAAACTAATAATTTCAATAGAATAATAAAAAATATTCAGGAACTCTTTGTAAATGTTATTATAAGTGATAAAATAGTAGTGGGTAAAATATTTTTTATAATTTTAGTAGCAAGAAGGGATGATTTAAATGAATAAAGTATTAGTAATGTGCAAAAAAACAGGACAATCTAAGGCCTTTAAAAAGGATGCAGAAGCTTATAGAGAAAATAATAATCTGCCATTTGAATGGGTATTCGCTGATGAAAATGAATATGTTGACGTGCTAGACGGTGTAGATGTGGTTTTGATGTCACCAGAAATGATATTAGTACAAGCAAAGGTAAAAGAGGATTTAAGCAAAAGAGGCGTAAAATATTTAGACATCAAACCAGTAGATTTTGGATTAAGAAGAATAGATAATATACTTAAACTTTTAGGATTATAATAAAAGCGGGCTAATATAGCTCGCTTTTAACTTTAAAAGAATAACCCATAGATGATAGGTATAAATATAGCAGGTAACATATTAGCTACCTTGATTTTTGTAATTCCTAACATGTTTAGCCCAATCCCAATGATTAAAAGACTACCCACAGCGCTCATTTCATTTACAATAGGGGTAGTTAAAATATTTTGCAGTAATGATGCTGCTAGAGTGATAAGACCTTGATAAACTAATACGCTAAAAGCAGATAATATAACACCTATACCTAAGGTAGAAGAAAGAATTAGTGCTGTAACCCCATCTAAAATTGATTTTGTAAACAAAATATCATATTTGCCTAAAAGTCCGCTTTCAAGCGAACCAACAACTGCCATAGCTCCAACGCAAAATAATAAACTAGCAGTGACAAAACCTAATGATATAGATGTATCTTTAGAAAAACTCTTAGCTTTATTTTCTATGAAGTTACCTAAAAGAATTAATTTCTCATCAATATTTATTAATTCACCAAGTAATGAACCAATGGCTATAGAAATTACAATTAGTAACATATTCTCACCTTTTAAAGTGCCTGAAATACCTATGTATATTACACATAAAGCTACACCGCTCATAATAGTGTCGGTAAATCTCTTAGGTAGTCCACCTTTTAATAACACCCCAATTATTCCACCAACAAAAATAGTAAAAAAATTAACTATAGTTCCTAACATTTTTAAAGCCCCTTTCTTATTAACATAAATATTATAACATTAATCGATAATATTGAATAACAAAGCCTAAATAGTTCAATACTTAAAATAGTAAAATGCAATTATGAGGGAGTGTTTTTAATGGAAGAAAATTCGTTAAGCAGTATTATTATAATTTTGATATTAGTGTGTATAAATGCCTTTTTTGCTGCCTCAGAAATGGCAATAGTTTCTTTAAATAAAAATAAAATAAATATGTTAGCAGCTGAAGGAAATAAAAAAGCAGAAGCATTAATAAAACTACTAGATGAACCAAGTAATTTTTTAGCTACTATACAAGTTGGAATTACATTAGCTGGATTTTTTGCTAGTGCTTCAGCAGCTACTGGCATTTCTAATAATTTTGCTAATAAATTAAGCTATTATAATATTCCCTATAGTCAGCAAATAGCATTAATACTAACAACTATAGTCATATCATATTTGACTTTGGTTTTAGGTGAACTGTTACCTAAGAGAATAGCTTTGCAAAAGGCTGAAGTTGTTGCTATGTTTTCAATTAATATAATTGTATTTTTATCTAAAATAGCTAAGCCATTTGTTAAGTTTCTTTCGGCATCCACAAATCTATTAATAAGAATATTAGGGATAAGCACAGAAGGATTGGAGGAGAAAGTAACAGAAGAGGAGATAAAGTCTCTTATTAATATAGGAGAAGAGCATGGAGTAATAAATAAAACTGAAAGAGACATGTTAGATGGAATATTTGAGTTCGATGATAAAGTTGCAAGAGAAATAATGACGCCTAGAACAGAAGTATATATGATTAATGCAGAAGATAATTTTACTGAATTGATTGATGAATTAATAAATGAAAAATTTTCAAGGATACCTATATATGAAGAGGATATAGATAATATAATAGGTGTACTTAATATAAAAGATATACTAACTCATTTGTCTAAAGGAGATATAGAAAGTACAGATATTAGAAATATTATAAAACCAGCCTATTTTGTACCAGAGAATAAAAATATAGACGAATTGTTTAAAGAACTGAAAACAAGTAAAAATCATATGGCTATTTTAATAGATGAATATGGAGGTTTTTCGGGGGTAGTAACTATAGAAGATATAATAGAAGAGGTTATGGGAGATATATCTGATGAATATGATGAAGAAGAAAATTCTATTATAAAACTTGATTCTAGTACTTACAGTATAGATGGTAAGTGTTCATTAGAAGATATTAATGAAGAACTACATATAGAGATAGTTTCTCAATATGCAGAAACTATTGGTGGATTTATGTTGGAGAAGTTAGGGAATATACCTAAAGAAACAGATAATACTTTAATAGAATATGATAATCTACTAATAAATGTTGATACTTTAGGTGATAAGAGAATAGAGAGAGTAAAGTTAGCTATTCAGAAAAAGGAGAAAATAAATGACTAAAATAATTATTTTATTAATTGCTATATTTATAATTAATCTGTTAGAGAAAAGTCTTAATAATTTTAACATATACAAAGAAAAGCAGTTTAATAGAGATTTTTTAGAATATGGGTTTATATCTATAGAGGATTTAAAAGAATTAGATGAGTATGAATTCTATGATTGGATTAAAGAGCTTGTAAATAAAATGGGATACAAGTTCATACGTGAATATGCAAATAAAAATAAAAGTGAAACTAAGTTTATTTATGAAAAAAACTCTTCTTTAGGGTTGATGAAAATGATCTATAGTTCTTCTGGTAAGATAGGGGTAGAATCTTTACAACAAGAGGTCGGGTTTATGGCATCAAAGAATCTGATTCAGGGAGTATTTATAACATCGAGTGCTTTTGATGATGAATCTAAAGCGTATATTAAATCAATATCAGATAAATTTAATATAAGTTTAATTGATGGAGATTCTATATGCAATAAAAAAAGACAATTGTGGTATTGAGGAGGGTGTCATGAGTATTTTAGATAGTTTTTATGGAGTTATATATGGAACACTATTAGTTATAGTATCTTTAAAATCAATAATTTTGTTACAAAACTTTATTAATAGTGTAAAAGTTATTAGGGGAAAAGAAGAGAGATTAGAAGCGCTTAAGAATAAACGACTAAATATTAAGGAAGTAAATAGGTTGACTGATTACGAGTATATATTATTTTGTGAAGGTTATTTTAAGGAACTAGGATATGAGAACTTTGGAATACTTAATAATAAAAATACAGTAAAAGAGATTATATGTAGAAAAGAAGATAAGAAAGTATTATTAAGATGCAGTAAGGAATCGGTTGATAGTGAAGTGGTATTGGATTTTATAGGTGCTATGATAAAAAATAATATATTCGAAGGTGTAATAGTATATTGCGGGAAAGTTGAAACAAAGGCAATTAAGATAAGTGAAAGCAATAAAAATAAGTTTTCTATTGTTTTTGTAGATATTGAAGAAATTTTAAAAACTGAAGCAAATAAGGAATATAATATAATAGATGGTTTAAATTAAATGTTATTAAGTTTCAATTAGTTCCATTATAGATAAAAATCTATTATAATAGGTAGTATACAGAATATTGGAGGAATGGCTATGGATGATAGAATTATAGACTTTAATGACCTCAAGAATAAAGCTAGAGATAAAGATATAGATAAATTTGAAACATATATTTATTCCTTATATTATGACTTAACACAAGGGAAAATAACTATGGCAGATATGATGAAAGAAATTAATAAATATACTGCTGAAAATAACATATCTCAAGAAAAGCTAGTAAATATACAAAAAGAAATTATGAAAAGATACGGTTTTGATGCTGAAAACCTAGAAGCTCAGATGAAGACTATGGGAGTAGATCTAAATGGAGCAAACTATGAGGAAGCTAGGAAAGTAATAGGTTTTCAAGAAAAATATAAAAATAGACTTACTACTAAAAGCATACAGAATTATTCTATAAAAAATAGCAAAAATGATATTACGATATATTTAGATAATAATCAAGTTATGATTAATAGCTCAGGAAAGATAGATTTAACAGATAACGAATTAAATGAATTTTTGTGCTCATATAAAAAGATATTAAAAGACGATAAGCTTAATATATCATTATGTGAAAATGTGAATAATTACATTTATTAAAATAGCTTTTATAGCTATTTTTTTATTCTTTTAGAAATTGTATTTTCTGAAATTTGCAATAAATTTTCAAAATGCTATAATAGAATGATGAAATTATCTAACTAAGGAGGGATATTTTGATTAAAGAATTTATAAAGTATTATAAACCACACAAAAAATTATTTGCTATTGATATGTTCTGTGCGTTTTTAGTATCAATATGTGATTTATTTTATCCTATGATTACCAGAAATATAATAAATGATTATGTACCAAATCAAAATTTAAGATTACTTGTTGTTTGGAGCATAACCTTAATATTTATATATGCATTAAAATTAGTATTAAACTACTTTATTCAATATTGGGGACATGTAGTCGGTGTAAGAATGCAAGCTGACATGAGAAAAAAGATTTTTAAACATCTACAAAAGCTTCCATTTAATTATTTTGATAATAATAAAACTGGTGTTATAATGTCTAGAATAATGAATGATTTAATGGAGATATCAGAATTAGCACACCATGGTCCAGAGGATTTATTTATATCATTAATAATGCTTATAGGATCATTTATAGTTTTATGTACTATAAATATACCACTGACACTTATAACTTTTGCATTTATACCTGTTTTAATATGGTATGCAATAAAGAAAAGAATTAAAATGAATGATGCCTTTAAGAAAACTAGAATAGAAATAGGAGATGTAAATGCGTCGTTAGAAAACTCTATTGCAGGAATAAGAGTATCAAGGGCTTTTACAAATACCAAATACGAAATAGACAAATTTCAAGTAGGTAACAATAAATTTAGAAAAGCAAGAGAATATGCATATAAAGCTATGGCAGAATTTTATTCTGGAATGTTCTTTATTGTTGATATACTTAATCTTATAGTATTAGGTATAGGTGGATTCTTTACATTCAAAGGATATATAACTATAGGTGACTATGTTGCATATTTATTATATATAAAACTGTTTATGGATCCCATAAAGAGATTAATAAATTTTGTAGAACAGCTACAATCGGGAATGACAGGATTTGAAAGATTCCAAGAACTTATGGCTGAACAAGAAGAGGAAGATTCTGAAAAAGCTATTGAGATGGGAACTGTAGACGGAAATATAGAATTTGAAGGTGTAAGTTTTAAATATGATGACGAAGAAACACATGTATTACAAGATTTAAATCTAAATATAAAATCTGGACAAACAGTTGCGTTAGTTGGTCCATCTGGTGGAGGGAAAACTACTCTTTGTCACTTAGTTCCTAGGTTCTATGAACTAGACGGAGGTATAATTAAGATTGATGGAGTAGATATAACTACTGTGAATAGAGAATCTTTAAGAAAAAATATAGGGATAGTTCAGCAAGATGTATTCTTATTTACTGGAACTATATTAGAAAATATTCTTTATGGAAATCCAGAAGCTTCAGAAGAAGAAGTAGTTGAGGCTGCTAGAAGAGCTAATATACATGAGTTTATTATAAATTTACCTGATGGATATAATACTTATATTGGAGAAAAGGGATTAAAGCTCTCAGGTGGACAAAAACAAAGATTATCAATAGCTAGAGTGTTTTTAAAGAATCCTAAGATACTTATTTTAGATGAAGCTACATCTGCACTTGATAACACAACTGAGATGATAATACAAAAATCCTTAGAAGAACTAACAATAGGTAGAACAACATTAATAGTAGCTCACAGACTATCAACGATAAAGAATGCAGACGAGATTGTTGTATTAACTCCAGAGGGAATAGCTGAAAAAGGAACTCATAAAGAGTTAATAAAAAATGATGGGATATATGCTTCTTTATATAGTCTTTCAGAAAGATAGAAAAATACTGCTATATTGAGAAAAACGAAGGTATTTGATTTAATAGCTAGTTATAGTAAGATTTAAAGTTTAATAGTTAAATATATAGTTATTGAAGAAAGTAAATGTAAGTAATATACTTTAGATGAATTAAATATAGAGGTGTTTTTATGTTATTTAATATGAGCATTATAATTATAATGTTAGGAATCATTTTTACTATTATGGGATTAAGAAGAGCTGATAAATATTAAAAGTCATAATTCGATTTATATTGACAAACTATGATATTTTAAATATAATCTATTTGGTTGAGAATACTTTCAGGCATAAGGGAGTAGCTACAGGAATTTCCTGTTTTAGATTATCAACAATTAGGTTTGAATCTTAATTAAAATTGTGAGACTTATATATAGCAAGGGTTGAGCTATATATAAGTCTCATTTTTTAATATAGTAACTAGATTTTATACAGTAGTAGTTGGGGGAGTGTATACTCTTTGAGCAAGCTCATCATCCAGCATATAAAGTGCAGCAGGATTTTCTATTGATCTTTTTAACTTCTTTATAAGCTTGTTAAAAGTATCTTCCTCTTCAACTTGTTCATCTATAAACCATTTTAATAAACTTATAGTTGCATGTTCTTTTTCTTCTGTAGCTAAATCTGTTAGATTGTAAATTCTTTTTGTAACACCTTGTTCGTGTTCATAGGCAGTTTCAAAAGCATGGATTACACTATCAAAACCTAAAAGTGGTTGTTCAATAGTTTTAAGTTTAACTTCTCCATTTTTTTGAAATATGTAATCATAGAACTTCATAGCATGAGAAAGTTCTTCTTGGGCTTGAACTCTGAAAAAATTAGCGAAACCAGGTAAATCTAAAGTTTCACAATAAGCAGACATAGCTAAATAGCTATAAGAAGAATAAAGTTCATAGTTTACTTGTTCATTTAAAGCGGCTTGTAATTTATCACTTAACATTAAAACACCTCCAAAATATTCTTTAGTTAAATTATACTATTTGAAGAATTATTATTCAATAATTATGAGAAAAGTAGTATTACTATAAGTTTAAAACAAAAGTTTTGTTATTAAATGGATATTGATATATAATTATTAGTATACTAATAATTATATTAAACATTTACAATACTAGATAATATGCAGTATTTATGATAAAATAGTATAGTTAAGAATTAATATAGGGTATTTATAATAAATATACTGATAATTCTATTTAAGAATATAAATATGAGTAAAAATATATAATAATTTCACAATTTAGAATTTGACATTTGGTGTATAGAGAAATATTGAAAGAGGTGCTAATATGGAAAAGAAAAAAAATATATCAATGGCAGTTATAAAAAGATTGCCTAAATACCATAGATACTTAGGAGAACTTTTAAGAAACGATGTTGATAGAATAAGCTCAAAAGAATTAAGTGAAAAGATAGGCTTTACAGCATCACAGATACGTCAAGATTTGAATTGTTTTGGCGATTTTGGACAACAGGGTTACGGATACAATGTAAGAGAACTTCATGCCCAAATAAGCTCCATTTTAGGGTTAAATAAAGATTATAACACAATAATAATAGGTGCTGGTAATATAGGGCAGGCAATTGCTAACTATAGATTTGATAGATTTGGTTTTAATATAATTGGTATTTTTGATGCAAATCCTAAACTTGTAGGAATAAAAATAAGAGACATAGAGATACAAGACATAGATAGAGTGCCTGAGTATTTGAAAAATAATATAGTTGATATAGGGGTAATATGTGTACCTAAAAACAATGCTCAAAAGGTATGTGATAAATTAGTTCAAGGTGGAGTTAAAGGAATATGGAATTTTGCACCTATTGATTTAGATGCTCCAGAGGATATAACAATAGAAAATGTTCACTTAAGTGAAAGTGTACTTACGTTAATATATTTATTGAATGAAAAAGAGCAATAGAGAGGGAAACCTCTCTTTTTTCATTAAAAAAACTGTGAATTTATTTGACAGAGTATTATCAATATAGATAGGATAAATTTTATATTCAATACAATTTTATCCTGATGATAGATAAAACAACTTTGATATTAATTTATTTAATAGAGAAAAATGCCATAAAAGCCTTGCAAATAACTTTTATACATATTATAATCATATTGAAGTCAAAGAGTTGGTCATTTTTTTTGAAATTAATTGTTATAATATTAACAAAGAGTTAATAAAACGGTTATATAATTTAACAAAAAACCAATAATTTGTCTAAAATTGTATTATGAAACCTACTAAAAATTTAGCTTTATATTTTAAGGAGGATTACCACCATGGAATTAAAAAATGTTACTCTTGAAAAGAAAGAAAGAGTTGCGGTAGTGACTATCAATAGACCAAAAGCTTTAAATGCTTTAAATTCAGAAACATTAAAGGATTTAGACGTAGTTATTAACGAATTAGAAAATGATAAAGATTGCTATGTAGTTATTTTAACAGGTGCTGGTGAAAAGTCATTTGTTGCAGGCGCAGATATTTCAGAAATGAAAGATTTAAACGAAGCACAAGGTGAAGAATTCGGTATTTTAGGCAATAAAGTTTTTAGAAGATTAGAGAATTTAGACAAGCCAGTAATAGCTGCTATATCAGGTTTTGCTTTAGGTGGAGGTTGTGAACTTGCTATGGCATGTGATATAAGAATAGCATCTGAAAAAGCAAAATTCGCACAACCAGAAGTTGGTCTAGGAATAACTCCAGGTTTTGGTGGAACTCAAAGATTACCAAGATTAGTTGGATTAGGAAAAGCTAAAGAATTAATTTATACATGTGACATTATCAAGGCTGACGAAGCATTAAGAATAGGATTAGTTAATAAAGTTGTTCCTCTAGAAAATCTTATGGAAGAAGCTTTTGCTATGGCTAATAAAATAGCAGAAAATGCACCTATAGCAGTTAAGCTATGCAAAGATGCAATAAACAGAGGAATGCAAGTTAATATAGATGAAGCAATAGCAATAGAAGCACAAGATTTCGGCAAATGTTTCTCAACAGAAGATCAAAAAGAAGGAATGAATGCTTTTATCGAAAGAAGAGCTAAAAGCTTCCAAAATAAATAATTAAGGTACGAATTAAGGAGGTAAAAATATGAATTTCGCATTGACAAAAGAACAACAATTAGTAAGACAAATGGTTAGAGAATTTGCATTAAATGAAGTAAAGCCTATAGCAGGTGAAATTGATGAAACAGAAGAGTTTCCAATGGAAAACACTAAAAAGATGGCTAAACTTGGAATGTTAGGTATTCCATTTAAAAAAGAATATGGTGGAGCTGGTGGAGACACCTTATCATATATAATGACAGTAGAAGAATTATCAAAGGTATGTGGAACTCACGGCGTTATAGTTTCAGCTCATACTTCATTATGTGCATGTGTAGTTGACGCATTTGGTAATGCAGCACAAAAAGAAAAATATCTTCCAGCATTAGCTAAGGGTGAAAAACTTGGTGCTTTCGGATTAACTGAACCAGGTGCTGGTACAGATGCATCAGGACAACAAACTACTGCTGTTTTAGATGGAGATAATTATATATTAAACGGATCAAAAATATTCATAACAAATGGTGGAGTTGCAGAAACTTTCATAATATTTGCTATGACAGATAGAAGCAAAGGAACAAAAGGAATATCTGCTTTCATAGTAGAAAAAAGCTTCCCAGGATTCTCAATAGGTAAATTAGAAAACAAGATGGGTATAAGAGCATCTTCAACTACAGAACTTATCATGGAAAACTGTATAGTTCCAAAAGAAAACTTATTAGGAGCTGAAGGAAAAGGCTTTGGTATAGCAATGAAAACTCTTGATGGAGGAAGAATTGGTATAGCTGCTCAAGCATTAGGACTTGCTGCAGGAGCTTTAGAAGAAGCAATTGCTTACATGCAAGAAAGAAAACAATTTGGTAGACCACTTTCAGCATTCCAAGGATTACAATGGATGATAGCTGATATGGATGTTAAAGTAGAAGCTGCAAGACAACTTGTTTATAAAGCTGCATGGCTTAAAGATCAAGGACTTCCATATTCATTAGATGCTGCAAGAGCAAAATTATTTGCGTCAGAAGTAGCTATGGAAGTAACAACTAAAGCAGTTCAAATATTTGGTGGATACGGATATACTAAAGAATATCCAGTAGAAAGATTAATGAGAGATGCTAAGATAACTGAAATCTATGAAGGAACTTCAGAAGTTCAAAGAATGGTTATCGCTGCAAATGTTATAAAGTAATTAAGGGAGGCTTAATAATATGAAAATAGTAGTTTGTTTAAAGCAAGTTCCAGATACAACAGCTGTAAGAATAGATCCAAAAACAGGAACACTTATAAGAGATGGAGTTCCATCAATTATAAATCCAGAAGATAAACACGCATTAGAAGAAGCATTAGTTCTTAAAGAAACTTACGGAGCAACAGTTACAATAGTAAGTATGGGACCTCCACAAGCAAAGGATGCTTTAAGAGAAGCATTATCTATGGGAGCTGATGAAGCTATATTAATAACTGATAGAGCATTTGCAGGATCAGATACTCTTGCAACTTCAAAAGCACTAGCAGGAGTTTTAAAGAAATTAGAATACGATATAATATTTGCTGGAAGACAAGCGATTGATGGAGATACTGCACAAGTTGGACCAGAAATAGCTGAACATTTAGATATTCCACAAGTAACTTACGTTCAAGAAGTAAAAGTAAATGGTGACTTATTAACTATAAACAGAGCATTAGAAGATGGATATGAATTAGTTGAAGTAAAAACACCAGTATTATTAACAGCAATAAAAGAATTAAATAACCCAAGATACATGAACATCGCAAGTATATTTGATACTAAAGATGCTGAAATTAAAGTTTGGTCAGTGAATGATATTGATGTAGATAAAGCTGAGCTTGGATTGCCAGGTTCTCCAACTAAGGTTAAGAAATCTATGACTAAGGAAACTAAGGGAGCTGGAGAATTAGTTGAAAAACCAGCAAAAGAAGCAGCTAGTTACGTTTTAGAAAAATTAAAAGAAAAACACTACATCTAATATTAGGAGGTAAGAGTAATGAGTAATATAGCAGATTACAAAGGAGTTTGGGTTTTCGCTGAGCAAAGAGAAGGAGAACTTCAAAAGGTTTCTCTTGAATTATTAGGCGAAGGTAGAAAAATTGCAGATAAATTAGGAGTAAAACTTACGGCTTTACTTCTTGGAAATAATGTATCAAATTTAGTAGAAGAATTAGCTACTCATGGAGCAGACGAAGTTTTAGTAGCTGAACATGAATTACTAACTCATTATACAACTGACGGATATACAAAGGTTATTTGTGACCTTGCAAATGATAGAAAACCAGAAATATTATTTATAGGAGCTACATTTGTAGGAAGAGATTTAGGTCCTAGAGTAGCAGCTAGATTAACAACAGGATTAACAGCAGACTGTACTTCATTAGATATAGATGAAAATGGAAAGTTCTTATTAGCTACAAGACCAGCTTTCGGTGGTAACTTAATGGCTACTATAGCTTGCCAAGATCACAGACCACAAATGGCTACAGTAAGACCAGGCGTTTTCTCAAAATCAGAAAAAGCTGGAAACAATGCTGAAGTAATCAAAGTTGATGTTAAGCTTACACAAGAAGATGTAAGAACAAAAGTTATAGAAATAGTAAAAGAGAAAAAAGATATAGTTGATATAAGTGAAGCTAATTTCATAGTTTCTGGTGGTAGAGGAGTTGGATCTAAAGAAAACTTCAAACTATTAGAAGAGTTAGCAGAAGCTTTAGGTGGAACTGTTGGTGGTTCAAGAGCGGCTATAGAAAAAGAATGGTTAGATAAAAATTTACAAGTAGGTCAAACAGGAAAAACAGTTAGACCAACTATATATATAGCATGTGGTATATCAGGAGCTATTCAACACGTTGCTGGTATGCAAGATTCAGATTTAATTATAGCAATAAACAAAGATGCTAACGCACCAATAATGAAGTTAGCTGACTATGCTATAGTTGGAGATTTAACAAAAGTTCTTCCAGAATTAACAGCTCAAGTAAAAGCATTAAAAGAAAATGCATAATTGTTAATTACCTAAATTTAGGTTACAATAATATAGGGGGAGAAATCCCCCCCTTAGAAAATACCTTAAAATAATGGAGGTTAGTAATATGGAAAAGATTTTTGTTCTTGGTGCAGGTACTATGGGAGCAGGTATTGTTCAAGCGTTTGCACAAAAAGGTTTTGAAGTAATAGTAAGAGATATTAAAGATGAATTTGTAGATAGAGGACTTGCTGGAATTCAAAAGAATGTTGAAAAACTAGCAGCAAAAGGAAAAATAACTGAAGAAGATAAGGATGCAATCCTTTCAAGAATTTCAGGAACTACTGATTTAAATTTAGCAGCTGATTGTGATTTAGTTGTTGAAGCAGCAGTAGAAAACATGAAAATTAAAAGAGAAATATTCGCTCAATTAGATGAGATTTGTAAGCCAGAAACTATTTTAGCTTCAAATACTTCATCTCTTTCAATAACAGAAGTAGCAGCAGCTACAAAAAGACCAGATAAAGTTATAGGAATGCACTTCTTCAACCCAGCACCTATAATGAAATTGGTTGAAGTAATCAGAGGAATGGCTACTTCAAATGAAACATTTGAAGCGGTTAAAGAAGTTTCTGTAGCTATTGGCAAAGAGCCAGTAGAAGTAGCAGAAGCTCCAGGATTTGTTGTTAACAGAATCCTTATCCCTATGATTAATGAAGCAGTAGGAATACTTGCAGAAGATATCGCTTCTGCAGAAGACATAGATACAGCTATGAAACTTGGTGCTAATCACCCAATGGGACCTTTAGCATTAGGAGACCTTATAGGTCTAGATGTTTGTCTAGCTATCATGGATGTACTTTACACTGAAACAGGTGACACTAAGTACAGAGCTCACTCACTTCTTAGAAAGTATGTTAGAGCTGGATGGTTAGGAAGAAAGAGTGGAAGAGGATTCCACAACTACAACGCTTAATTTAGCTTACATTTTACCACTATATAAATCCAAAGAATCCCCTTGCAATTTATTGCAGGGGGATTTTTTTGGATTTAATAAACATGATTTATTACATATCCATTTTTAGATAATTCATTCTTAATCATTTCTATATGTGAGTGTCCATTAGTTTCAACTGTAACTTCTAGAAGCACATTTTTAAGTCTATCTATAGCCTTAAATTGATTATGTTCAAGCTGGATTACATTAGCTCTAACTGAAGTAAGTATTCTTGAGATCTCTAGAAGTTGTCCAGGGGTATCAGGAAGTTCAACTGAAAAACAGAAAAGTCTTCCTCTAGATACTAGACCAGAATTAATAAGTGCTGAGATAGTAACCATATCTATATTTCCACCACTTATAATAGAAACAATTTTTTTATTTTCTAGATTTAATTTCTTTAAAGCAGCTAATGAAGCTACACCAGAAGCCTCAGCCAAAAGTTTATGTTTTTCTGTAAGAAGAATAAAGCTTTCTGCTATATCTGCATCAGATACTGTTACTATGTCGTCAACATAGGTTTTTATAAATTCATAGGTTAAATCACCAGGCACCTTAACAGCTATACCATCTGCTATTGTGCTAACCGTATCGAGGCTTATTAAAGAACCTTTTTTAAAGGATAGTTCCATAGCATTAGCTCCCTCTGCCTGAACACCTATTACTTTAATAGAAGGCTTTAATTCTTTTGCAGCTAAAGCAATACCACTAATGAGTCCCCCTCCACCTATAGGACAAACTATTACATCTATATCGTCTATCTCTTCAAAAATTTCTAGAGCAAGGGTTCCTTGTCCTAATATTACATCTATGTCGTTAAAAGGATGAAGAAAGTATAAGCCGTCTTCTTCCTCAATTCTTCTAGCCTCAGCGTAGGCATCGTCATACACGTTTCCATGAAGAACTACCTCTCCACCAAAATTTTTAGTGGATTGAATTTTTATAAGTGGAGTAGTTTTAGGCATAACTATTTTTGACTTAACACCTTCAAGTGTTGCAGCATAAGCCACCCCTTGAGCATGATTACCTGCAGATGAGCATACAACTCCCCTAGATTTTTGCTCTTCAGTTAATGAACGAAGTTTGTTTAAAGCTCCTCTTAATTTATAGGCTCCAGTTAATTGAAGATTTTCGCACTTCATATAAACCTTGTTATTAGTTTCTTTAGAAAAAATATCGCTATACATTATGGGAGTCTTTATAACTACATCCTTTATTGTATTTCTAGCCTCTTTTATTTTGTCCAAATACATTGTTCTGCCCCCTTATGAATAAGTTACTGTAGAATATTATAGCACATATAAGGAAGAATTTATTACATAATTAAGAGTATATTATTTCAACAATTTATTAAATATTATAAGACATATTGTTAAGATTATCACACAGGTATATAATATATATTGTGGTAAATGTAGGATAAAATGAGGGAATTTATTTTGAGGAGGATGTATATGAACAGATTTACTTTGCCAAGAGATTTGTATTTCGGATCAGGCTCTATGGAGTATTTAAAAACTCTAAAAGGTAAAAAAGCAATTATAGCTGTAGGGGGAGGATCCATGAAGAAGTTTGGGTTCTTAGACAAGGCTATAAGCTACTTAGAAGAGGCAGGAATAGAAACTAAACTTATTGAAGGAATTGAACCAGATCCATCAGTAGAAACAGTATTTAAAGGTGCAGAATTAATGAGAGAATTTGAACCAGATTGGATTATAGCTATGGGTGGTGGCTCACCAATTGATGCTGCCAAGGCTATGTGGGTATTCTACGAACATCCAGAAAAAACTTTTGATGACATAAAAGATCCTTTCACTATTCCAGAACTAAGAAACAAAGCTAGATTCTTAGCAATACCTTCCACTTCAGGAACAGCTACAGAAGTAACTGCTTTCTCTGTAATAACAGACTATAAGACAGAAATAAAATACCCATTAGCGGATTATAATATAACACCAGATATTGCTATAGTTGATCCAGACCTTGCTGAAACTATGCCTAAAAAGTTAACAGCTCATACAGGAATGGATGCTTTAACTCATGCTATAGAAGCATATGTAGCAACTTTAAATTCACCTTTCTCAGATCCTTTAGCAATAAAAGCTATACAAATGGTTTATGAACACCTATTTGATTCTTATAATGAGGACAAGTCTTCAAGAGAACAAATGCATTATGCTCAATGTTTAGCAGGAATGGCATTTACAAATGCACTACTTGGAATAACTCATTCTATGGCACATAAATCAGGAGCAGTATTCCATATACCTCATGGTTGTGCTAATGCAATATACCTTCCATATGTTATAGATTTTAATAAAAAAGCATGTATGGATAGATATGCTCATATAGCTAAATGCGTAGGCTTAAAGGGTGAAACTGATGAAGAATTAGTAGATTCTTTAACAGAATCCATTAGAGAATTAAATAGAAAAATGGATATTCCACTTACATTAAAAGAGTATGGAATTGATGAAAATTTATTTAAAGAAAAAGCAGCACTTATGGCTGAAAGAGCTGTAGCTGATGCTTGTACTGGATCTAATCCAAGAACAATAGATAAAGAGCAAATGCAAAAAGTATATGAATGTGCTTACTACGGAACTAAAGTAGATTTCTAAAAATTAATTAGCTTAGGGGAATAGATTCCCTTAAGCTAATTTCTCTATATATAATTTAATGATTAATAATAAAATAAGAAAAACATTAATAAATTAATTAAAGAATAACGAAAAATATGTTAATATATTATCATGGCAAAAGTTTTATTAATAGATAATCTGGGGGGATATGTGTGTACAAGATAGTTAAAAAAAGACAACTAAACGAAAATATCTATCTAATGGATATAGAAGCACCAAGAGTAGCAAAATCATCAAATCCAGGACAATTTATCATAGTTAAGATGGATGAAAAAGGTGAAAGA